>JAEZGD010000318.1 GCA_023417165.1 Planctomycetota bacterium | reverse complement strand
GTTTGAAGGGGCCAGCGCTGAAGTGAACGCTTTCCTTAGCGTGGCGTCGAAAGCGGCGGCGCTCGCGCTGTTAGTGCGGGTATGCATCGGCATCGGCTATGGGTCGCCATCGTTTGCCAAACAGGCGAACGAGCCGGCGGCGGCCATCGCTGCTGACAGTACCGTTCCCACAACTCCTGTCGCCTATTTGGAAGCCGCGCCCGCTGCAGAACCGCCGCCCGAACCCGCGGTTGCCTCACCCAGCGACACGGTGACCGCGCATCCGCTGGCGCGCACCCAAGACTTTATCGCCAAGTTGGTCGCCTTGTTCGCGGTAGTGACCTGCACCTTTGGCAATCTTGCCGCGTATGGACAAACCAACATCAAACGCCTGTTGGCTTATTCAACGATCGCCCATGCTGGCTACATGCTGATGCCGATTCCGGCGTTGATGGCCATGGCCGAGGTGAATCCTGCCGGGGCGCGCGACGCGATTGCGGGCCTGGGGTTATACATGGTGGTATACCTGTTTATGAATCTCGGCGCCTTCGCGGTCGTCGCCTTCTTGCGCAATGCGATGCGCAGCGAAGAGATTGCCGACTATGCTGGCCTGATTCGCCGCGCGCCAGGCGTGGTGATCTGTTTTTCGATCATGCTGTTCGGCCTGGTGGGCATGCCGCCGCTATCGGGTTTCATCGGCAAGTTTGCAATTTTCGCCTCGCTGGCTCAAGGCTATTTGGTGACCGGCCAGCACTACTTGCTGTGGCTCTTAGTGATCGGCGGCATCAATACGGCGATCAGCCTGTTTTACTATCTGAACGTCGTCAAAGTCATGACGATCGACGCTGAGCCGCAATCGCGATTGCCGCTGAATTTTCCGCTCGTTTCCCTGCCTGGCATGTTTTTGCTGGCGATCACTGTACCGACCGCGGGACTAATGCTGGGCTGGGATGGGCTGAACGAGATGTGTCGCACGGCCGTTCAATCGCTGCTCATCTAAGACCACTTGAGCTTCGCCGCTGGGAGAGGATGCACGACTCCATGACCGCGTATTCGACCACTGATCTTTTGAACCGCGTGCTCGTGGTGCATCACCGTTCACTCCCCATGTACTTGAACGACGCAGCGCCCTGGATGCGTCGCGGCGAAAAGCGCGAGAGCGAGACGCTGCAGCAGATCGCGCGCGATCATCGGCAGGTGGTCGATCGCTTAGGAACGTTGATTCTCGACCACAACGGCCAAGTCGAACTGGGCGAGTACCCGCTTGCGTTCACGGCCTATAACGATGTCGCGTTTGACTGGTTGCTGACGCTGCTGATCGAACGTCAGCAAAAGTTGATACAATACCTGCAACAGATCGCCGACTTGCTCGGGCTTGCGCCCATGGCGAAGTCCGTGGTCGAAGAGACCGTCGGCATGGCGAAGGCGCATCTCGAAATGTTGCAAGATTTGCAGCCGACCGGCTCTGCTCACTCGAACGGTCAAAGCGTGTCGGTGCCAATGACGCATGCCACGCCTGCTGCGCATTAAGCCCGGTGGTCGGGCGAGCTGGCCCGATATTGGGACACGCTGATGTCGATAGAACTTTTCGATACCCATGCTCACTTGGACGACGAGCAATTGGCGGCCGAGCCTGCCGCTGTCGTCGCCCGCGCCCAAGCGGCGGGAGTGACGCGCATTCTGGCCGTCGGCACCACCGTCGCTTCGAGCGAGGCTTGTCTGCGTTTAGCGAATTCTTTCTCCGGCGTGTGGGCCGCGGCTGGCATTCATCCGAACCATACGCACGAGGCGGCCACTGACGACTGGGATCGCATCCTCGCCCTGGCGCGAGACCCACGGGTGGTTGCGCTTGGCGAGACAGGCTTGGATAAGCACTGGGACTTCGCGCCGTTTGCGTTGCAGCAGGATTACTTCGATCGCCATTTGCGGCTGTCGCAACAACTCGAAAAGCCGTTCATCGTGCACATGCGCGATTGCGAAGCCGACATCATGCAGATGCTACGCGCGGCGCGGTCGCGCGACCCGCTCACCGGCATCATGCATTCGTTCACCGGCGATGCGGCGATGGCCCAGGAGTGCATAGAACTCGGACTGCACATCAGTTTCGCCGGCATGGTCACGTTCAAGAAGTCGAACGACTTGCGCGCGGTCGCCCAAGGCATTCCTGTTGACCGCCTGCTGGTCGAGACCGACTCGCCCTATTTGTCGCCTCATCCCCATCGCGGCGTCCGCCCCAACGAACCGGCGCTCGTGGTCCATACGGCACAATGCCTGGCCGATGCGCGGGGTACGACGCTGGAAGTCCTGGCGCAAACCACCACCGCCAACGCCCGGCGTCTGCTGAGCGTGTAGCACAAGCGCCCCGCGAGCGACGTGGCCGGCAGAATCGTTAGCGACTGCTGCCGGTGCTGCCGCTGGCAACGAAGGCAGCCAGCATGCGGATTGTAGCGTCGATTTTTCCACTTCCCGCAGCCACAGGACGTGCGTAGTAATAGAAGGACTGCCCATTGCAGGACCGGTGCACGACGCATCGCCGCGCCAGGAAGCGCATCCGGAAAGTGGCGTCTGACTGCCACGACAAGTTCGCTCGCTACCACATCCACACCGCGGTGTCGATGCTGCGGTTTATAGCGGTTTTTTGCGGACTTTTCCCCGCCGGATTTTTTGACCACGGGCAAAGCGTGGCCTATATTCCAACTGGCGGGGGATGCTATCAGCTATCACCCCCAGGCTTCTTTAGCACCGTACGACGGAACGACTCGCATGCGTCGAAGGACTTCGCCGCCGCGCCTGGCCTGGGCGCTTTTGGGTAGCATCGGACTGCTGGCTGCTTCGCTGGTTCTGCCCGTGTTCGCACGTGCGCAGGTCATCGAATCGACCGAGCTGGCGACTACCGAAGTACAGCGTTTGTTGCTGCATGGCGATGAGCTGGAGCGGTCGCGCCGCTGGGGCGAAGCGCTCGGGCACTACGAAGCAGCTTCCAAGCAGTATCCCGATCAGGCCGACTTTGCCGAGCGTCTGACGCGCACGCGGATTCATTTTGATCTGGCGCGCCGCTACGCGGATTCTAGCTACGTCAAATCGCTATCCGAGATGACCACCGCCGAGGCGTTGGAAATCTATGGCGAAGTTCTGCTGAAACTGCAAACGCACTATGTCGAGACGCCCGACTGGAATAGCCTGGTCAATCGCGGCGTCAGCAGCTTGGACGCGGCTTTGCAGGAATCGCAGTTCGCCGGACAGCATCTAAAGCATGCTTCCGCCGAGCAAGTGGCGAGCTTCCGGACCGCGCTGCCGCAACTGGCGTCGACGCGTCGACTGGCCAGTCGCCAGGAAGCCCAGCAGCTGGTGGCCGATATCGCCTACCGGGCCGCGCAAGATCTGGGCTTGAGCGAACCCGCCTTGATTCTGGAATTCGCCTGCGGCGCAATGGCTTCGCTCGATCCCTACTCAAGCTTTTTGACGGCAGCTCAGCTCGAAGACCTCTTCTCGCAGATCGAAGGGAACTTCGTCGGCCTGGGCATCGAGCTGAAGACCAAAGAAGATGCTCTGGAAATCGTGGGCGTGATCGAAGGCAGCCCGGCCCAGCGTGGCGGCATTCAAATGGGCGACAAGATTGTCGCTGTCGACGGTCGCACCACGACCGAGAATTCTCCCGACGCAGTGGCCGATCTGCTAAAAGGCCCTGAAGGCAGCTTTGTGACCGTGACGCTTGTCGACTCTGCGAATGTTACGCGGCGTTTGCGGGTCGCCCGGCAGCGCGTGGATGTGCCAAGTGTCGATCGCGTCGGCATCATCGATCGCCAGGCGGGCGTCGGCTACTTTCGCATCACCAGCTTTCAAAAGACGACCAGCCGCGACGTGGATGCGGCCTTGTGGAAGCTGCAACGCGAAGGCATGCGGTTCTTGATTATCGATGTTCGCGGCAATCCCGGCGGCCTGCTGACCAGTGCGGTCGAGATCGCCGATAAGTTTGTGCACGAAGGCACGATTGTGTCGACGCGGGGACGCAGCCCCCAGGAAGACTTCGACTACAAGGCGCACAGCGTGGGCACGTGGCGCGTGCCGCTGGCAGTGCTGATCGACGGCGATAGCGCCAGCGCCAGCGAGATTTTCGCGGGAGCGATTCATGATCATCGTCGCGGCACGATTGTGGGCACGCGGTCGTATGGCAAAGGCTCGGTGCAGGGGATCTTTCCGCTTGTCGCCAGCAAAGCCGGCGTGCGGTTGACCACTGCGAAGTTCTATTCGCCGAGCGGGCAAGCGATCAGCAATCGCGGCGTGACGCCCGATGTGGTGGTGCGTACAACCGCTAAACCGATCGTTTCGGAAGACGGCGAAATCGACAGCTCGCCAGTTACCGATGCGGTGCTCGATGCCGGACTAGAACTGGCGCGCAGCCAAATCAGCCAGCGTTAGCGGCCGTTGTCAGGCGTGCATTCTGGAATGCGGCCTGGCCATTAAACCACCACTCAAGTCGCTGCTTCGACCTAACGAAACGGCCATCTTTACCTAGTTTGACTTGAAACGTGGCCGACCGCGTGTTGGCGGTCCTTGGACGCAACGCTGTAACGCGGTACGATAAATGCCGCTTTAGTAGAGGCCGCGCTGCTTCGGCGGCCTCGTAGACACGCACGATGCGTATTCGCTGTTGGCCGCCGCACCAACTGCGTCGCTACGTCGATCGCTTCCTTCCTTCACGCGACGTGACGCTCATGTTCGACTCGTATGGAAAGCTAATCACTCGCTGGTGGTGGGCGGTGATTTTGTTTTGGATCGTGCTCACGATCAGCATTCGTGCGGTCGCTCCCCGGTGGGACGACATCACCTACGATGGCGACCTTGCGTACCTGCCCACCACCATGCCCAGCTATGTGGGCGAGCAACTATTGACCGAAGGCTTTCCGCAAGATCGCGCGAAGAGCCAGATCGTGATGGTCACAGCGCGCAATAACGCGCCGCTTTCGACGACCGACATCGATGTGGCGGTCGATGTGGCGCGGCGTTTCAAAAACTATCTGGGCATTCGCGCCTTCCAACGCAGCCAAGATCTGCTTGCGGAAGCCGCGCAACTGCGTGCAGGCAACGCTGATCTCGCCGCCGATCCGGACGCAGCCGACCGTTTGGAAGCGCGCGCTAAGGTCGTGTTAGAAGACGCGGAGAAAGCGTTCGACGAAGCCATCGCTCTCGATGATTTGTTGCTCAAACATCATGAAGAACGAGTCGCCGACGCAAACTCCGCTGGCGAGCCAGCGCCGATCGCGCCGACGCGGCTGGCAGAAGCG
>JAEZGD010000249.1 GCA_023417165.1 Planctomycetota bacterium | reverse complement strand
GATGAGAATCGCCATCGGCCAGCGCTGCGAAATCATTCCGCTTCGCTCGCCAGCAAATTGCGCGATGGGGCTGCGCTTGTAGTTGGTCAGCGTGCCGCCCTCGAGGCGGCGCCCCCAGCGGGTCGGTGGCATGCGCTCGAACGGATAGAAGCCTAGTTGCTCGCGGAGAGACACGAGCAGCGGCAGTTTTATCCTGCTCGCGGGATAAACCACTTCACCCGTTTCCCGGTTGAACACCTGGGTGCCAATCGCGACTTCGTTATCGAGCACGTCTTCGATGGCCTCCGTATAGCCCAAGTCGCCGACACTAGGCGCGCCTGCGACGCGCTTCATGGATTGGATATCGATGAACTCGGCCTGCTCGCCGAGGGCCACGAGTTGCTGCTTGCCGATCCTAATAAGTTTGACCGGCGCCGACTGCAGAAACACGCGTTGACTGTCAGCAAGCGCTCGGTTCAGCCGGTAGATCAGGTTTCCGGAGTTGGGCGCGACAAACACAAAATCATCGTCGATGGTCGCGCAGCGCACGCCTTGCGGAAGGGTTTTGCGAGTGAGGATTTTCTTTTCCTGCAGGTCGAGGACGGCGATTTCCTCAGCGCCGCCATCTGGCGAATGCCGCTCATGGCGTGCATCTTTGCGCCCCCAGACCAGCAAGTAACGCCCACTGGGCGACAATTCCATCTTCGTCGAATCAAAGCCCAACTTGATCGTCGGCATCGTAACGTGCACCGTCATCTCCACGGTGTCGATCGTCCGATCCTCTTTGAGCGACTTGAGTTCCATCTTCACCGTCGTATAGCCGATGTCTTCCGGCCCTGGCTGCCAGACGAAGTTGTCTTTATCAATCCTCGCGCCCTGGGGCGCATCGGCGAGCGAGACCTTTACATCCTTGCCGCCATTGATGATTGCCAGCGGAACCCGCACTGGCGCACCGATCAGCGACGTCACCTCCGACGGCGCCTGCAGCAGCGACAGGGGCGCGAGGTTCGCCTTGTAGGCGTTCAAATCGACCCAAGTGCCGCGGAAACGCTCTCCGCAAAAAACACGCTGATTCTTCAGGTCGAACTGGATCGTGTCATCGAAGCGCACGCGTTCGTGGTCACGCTGGCGCTGAGGTCTCGGCGCAGAGCCAGGTATCGCAACGATACCGATGGAGGCAGCATCGCTGAACCGCTCCAGCACCAGTCCCTGCGGCGATCGGGATACGGCCAAATCCAGTTGCGGGTGAATGGCAACCGGACTGCCGGCAAACTTGCGAATGCTGTTGGTGATGTCAAACGTGTAGAGACGGTCACCGAAGGTCCAATAGCGATTGTGCGGCGCGGCAACGATCTGGCCAAAGCTTTCGTGATAATCGCGCACCCAGGTGAAGGTGACGTCGTCCTCGCTTGCCTGCATCAGGTCGGCGCCGCTGGGTGAAATCTGGCCGCGGCCGTCGACCACCATCCATTTACCGTCGTCGCTCATGGCGACGTGGCTCGGATGCCACTGACTCCACCCCTGGATTCCTTGCTGCTTGCGCACCTTCATGGCGCGCAAGTCGGCTTGAAAGAGCAGTCCATCCGTAACGGAATCGCCGCTCCGGCAAAAGGCATAAACGAAGCCGTTATCTACGTGCGAACAAAACAAGCCATAGGGACCTTGGCTGCTAAGCGGAATGGATCCCACGGTCTTGTTGGTTTTCAGATCGATGACGTGCAGCGCGGGCGTCTTCGTGCAGCCGACAATCAAGCGGTCGCCTTTGATCAGCATTTCGCCAGGCTGCGCGCCGACCTTGAAGTTCTGCACGACTTTTCCTGTGAAGTCATACTCCACCACCTCGCTGCCAGCGGCGAGACTTGCGAACACGCGCCCCGACTCCTCGTGGACCACCCAGTCTCCGACTCCATCGGGCTGGCTCACAGACACCGGTTCCGCCCCGTCGACAACACCCGCCGCGATGCCGAGGCAGGAGATCAGCAGAACTGCGATCGCAACCGAATCCCGAAGCCCAAGAATGCTCATCGTGCCCACCCACAGTAGCCGCTACAAAAGAGGGTCCCAGCGAGACCTGCATTGTAGTCTTCAGCTCAGGGACTTGTCCACAAAAACGGGGGAGACGCCGTAGCGGGCGTTGCTACCCAGGGAGCGCGCTTGCAGCGGGAAGATGGTTCCGATAGCCTCAGGCGGCTCGCAGCATGCAAGCAATTTCGTGGACGTGCAGGGGAGCGCCGGCATGGGCAAACTGATCTTGGGAATGAACGTCTCCATCGACGGCTATGTCGACGATGTCGAAGGGACGCTCTGCATGGGCGCGCCGAGCGAGAAGCATTTCCGATACTGGATCGAGACCATCCGCGGCCACGCCGGGGCGATCTATGGGCGGCGGATTTATGGATTGATGCAGTACTGGGATGACGATCACGCCGAATGGGATGGGCCGCGGCGTGAATTCGCGACCGCGTGGCGAAGCATCCCGAAATGGGTCGTATCGCGCACGCTCACCGAGGTCGGCCCGAACGCCACGCTCGTATCCGGCGAGATCGAGGCGCGCGTCCGCGCCATCAAGGCGGGGACCGCAGGCATCGTTAGCGTCTCCGGCCCGCAGCTCGCCGGGCTGATGACCAGCCTCGACCTGATCGACGAATACCATCTGCACGTGCGGCCCTACGTACTCGGCACTGGCAAGCCGTTCTTCCACGCCGCCAGGCCACCGCTACGACTGGCATCGAGCACCTTGATCGACGACGACACTGTTCACCTGATTTACACGCCGCGCAAATAATCTTCTCACGGCAGCGGGTAGTGAGCCGGTAGTTCCGTCAGGTCGTGATAGCCGACCAAATCCACTTCGTCTGCGTGGTTTCGCACCAGATCGCGCAGGCGTTCGAGGCTCGCCCGGCGTTTTGTATCGTCGTCGGCACGCTGGATCGCAATGGCCGAGACAGGATGATCGTCCGTTGTCAATTCGGCCCGCAGATAGTAAGCGTCTCCGACGTGCAATCGCCAACGCCCTTCCTGCTGGACTGCCACGCCGCAATGACCAAGCGTGTGGCCGAACAGCGGGATCAGCAGCGCTTCGGACGAGAACCCAATATCCAGTGGCCGAGCTTCTCCTCCGAACCAGCGGCGGGTCGAAGCTTCGTAGGTCTTCCACAACGGACCGTGAGCGAACTGGGTGGGAACATATCGCCAATGTCCGCTGGCGATGTGCGCGAATTCCTCTTGCGCGATGTGAACCTGAGCGTGGGGAAAGTCCGCCAGTCCGCCTGCGTGATCAGGATCGCCGTGCGTCAGAACGATGTGACGCACATCTGCAGGATCAAGTCCCAGCGCCTCAACGCGGCGAACAGCGGTATCCGCCTCGTGGAATTGGAAACCGGCCATGTCGACGAGTGGCTGTCCCAAGCGTTCAACCGGGTTGCGCACGTCCAGCAGGCCGATGCCGGTGTCGATAAGAGCCAGATGCGGGCCTTCTTGCAGCAGCAGGCAGTGGCAGACAACGGTGGGATACGACGGAACCACGAGCGTTCCACAATTGATGTGATGAATCGTGAACACCGATGCGCCTCACATCCGTTCAAGAATGCTTCGCTACAGAAGTGGTTCGCCACCGCGATGCCGAGGCGAGCATCATACTCCTTGAAGGCAGCGCTGGTGTGCACTGGTGAAGAAGCGGTTCCCTTGGATTTCAGGCGGCTTCAGAAATGGCCCTCGCTGTCCTACGGTTCGGACACCGCTTTAACGATGTGCGAGAATTTGCAACTCCATGAAAAAAGCCACCTTGCATTGAAGACAAGGTGGCTTTCAAAGTGGAGGCGGGGGGAATCGAACCCCCGTCCCGAGATATTTTCATGCAGGCTTCTACGTGTGTAGTCGCGAATTTAATTTTTGGACCAAGGGGACGTCCGGCGACCTACTTCCCCAAGGCTTCAGCAGCAACGTGTTTTAGGACCCGCCGTATCTGCATGGACGAGGACGATCCGGATTTAGCGACTGACTTTTGGGCCTAACCGGCTAAGACCCGCAGTCAGGACTGCCAATGTTAGGCAGCCAGGCTGAGATTGCTCTCGGCAACTAAAATTGTAGTCGGCTTTTTACGTGGCCTGCTGACCAACCACGACACGCCACCTGCACTTCAGGCTATCCGGTCGATACCAGGTCGCCCCCGTACGGGTTTGCACCAGCATTATATCGTTTCGGCCCCGCCTGAGTAGGTT
>JAEZGD010000227.1 GCA_023417165.1 Planctomycetota bacterium | reverse complement strand
CAACCAGAAGTGGCAGTCGCGGCGATCACAGATCGAAAATCGATAAGAAAGAGCGAAGGTGTGCTCTGCCGGGCGAAAATTTAGAACGCCGCGCGCTCCTGCCTTCCGCAGCGGCATTCATGCCGCTTTCTCTCTCTTAGGCCCGTCGTTTACGACGGGTAACCTGGGCGAATCAATCGCGCTCGGCTTGCACGATGGTGTAGTTCTTCGCTTCGGCGACGTCGGAGTAGGTGAAGCCGAGCGCAGGCAAGTTCTCGGCGTACCACTCGGGCGTCTTGGTGACGACGAGCAGTTGGCCGCCGCGGCAGAGGGCTTTGGCGGCGATCTGTACGAACAACTCGGCGATGCGAAAGTTCGAGTAGTACGGCGGATTGGCCACCGCCAGATCGAAATCGCCTTCATCGACGCTGCTGCCATCGCAATCGAGCGCGACCGTGACATTGGTCAGGTTATTCGCCGCGGCGTTGCGTTCAGTGCACTCGACTGCGCGGGCGTTGGAATCGATCGCATATACAAACAGCGAAGGATCGCGCGCCGCGATGCCGAGCGCCACCGCACCGGAGCCGCAGCCGATATCGAGCACGTTCAAATCAACATCGACCGCGGTGGCGTTCAACAGCGCTCGCGCGCCGGCGTCGAGTTGCCGATGATTGAACACGCCGGGGCGCGTGACCAGCTTCAGCAGATTGCCATGATCGCGAAAGACGACTTCCGCTTCATAGCGTTTGATCTTCTTGAGTGGTTCGGTCCTCGTGAGTGAATAGACCGCGCCGCTCTCGAACGCTTGGCGCGTGACCTTCGTGGCAAAGCGGGCGCATTGCTCGCCGAGCCACGTGTCGTCGGGATTGTCGGTCGAGGCGACCAGCATTCCCCCTTCGCGCAAGGCCAGAAACGCTTGCTGCAACAGGTCGCGCGCCAGCTCGCCATCGCCTTGCTTGCTGAGCGCGAGCGCCGCGACGTCGCAGGGATCGGTAGGCAGATCGGCCTGACAAACGGATTGCACGCGCGCGGTCTCGCCGAGCGCCGCTTCGATCTGCTGATGCTGATACAAGTCGAGCGACCAGCACACCACCTTGGCCTTCGGATGCGCCGCGGCATACGCCTGCGCGAACTGCGCCCGGCCCACGGTATTGGTCAGCAATCGCCCCGCCGGCAGCCACGCCAGGGCGTCAATCAACAGTTGCTCTTGCGGCCGCGGCGGCAGCGCGGCGGATTCTTCAGCAGGTAACATGCGGCCATTGTACTAACTATTCGTCGGATCGAACCGGCACGACGGCTGATTTATACTGGCGCTCGTCGACAAAACCCAAAGCCGCACCACAAACGCGAAACCAATGATGAAACACTTCCTCGCCTTGCTGCTGTTAGCGATAGCCGCCGCTCCGTTAGCTGCCGCCGAACGCACCACGCGCTCGCCGCAGATCGCCGAGATGGAGAAGATCGCGGACTATGCGCTGGTGCCGCCAACGCTCAACACGTCGCCGCTGCCGAAGTACGATTACGATCAACTCGACTATGGCATGACGATTGGCATCGAACGCACGCCGGGCGGGCGGTTGTGGGCCTGTTGGGTCGCAGGCGGCGACAGCCCGAAGGCGTTCTTTGTGCTGGCGACTAGCGACGACGATGGCGAAACGTGGTCGAAGCCGCGCTTAGTGGTCGATGCACATGACAAGAGCTTGCCTGCGGAGCGCAGCGTGCTGGTCGGCAATCTGTGGACCGATCCGCTGGGTCGCTTATGGCTGATCTTCGATCAATCGATGGATATGTTTGATGGCCGCGCCGGCGTGTGGGCGGCGGTCTGTGAGAATCCCGATGCCAAGGAACCTACCTGGTCGAAGCCTCGCCGCATTTGGCATGGCGTGACGCTCAACAAGCCGACGGTGCTGAAGTCGGGCGAGTGGATGCTGCCGATCTCGCTCGATCAACGTCCCGGCTTTGGCAAGTTCAAGGGCTGCTTTACCGAACTCGATCCGCTGCGCGGCGCGAACGTCTTTGTCTCGACCGATCGTGGCGAAACCTGGCAGCGCCGCGGTGCTGCGCAGTTTCCGAATCCTGATTGGCACGAGCACATGATCGTCGAGCGCAAGGATGGCTCGCTATGGATGCTCGCGCGCACCGCCAAGGGACTGATGGAAACGACCTCAACCGATGGCGGCCGTACATGGGCCAAGCCCGAGGCCGCCGCCATCAAGCATCCGGTCGCGCGGTTTCATGTGCGGCGCTTGGCTTCCGGTCGGCTGCTGTTGGTGAAGCATGGCAAGACGATCGACGCCCACGAAGGACGCAGTCAGCTGACGGCATGGCTCTCCGACGACGACGGCCGCACCTGGCAAGGCGGACTGATGCTCGACGAGCGGACCGGCGTTTCGTATCCAGATGGCTTTCAAGCGCCCGACGGCACGATCTATATCTCGTACGATCGCAACCGGGCGACCGACGGCGAGATCCTGCTGGCGCGGTTCACCGAAGAAGACATCCTGAAGCGGGAACTGGTCGGCGCGAAATCGAAGCTGCGGATGTTGATCAGCCGTCCGCAGGCGCGCGACCAGCGATAGCGCCGGGTGGCACTGCTGGCTTTGCCCAGCAGTGTTGACGAAAGAGTTGGGTAAGCCCTTGGGGCTGTTCGTTACGAAGAGGTCTTTCGGAGAGAGAGTGTGCTTGAGTAGATGCTGCGTCCAAAAGGCCCAAGGGATGCCGTGCTAGTAGAGCCAGCCGCATGGAAGCACGGCTGGGCAAGCCAGCCGTGGCACCCTGCAGCTGAGTAACCACGACCCGCCAGGCAACCATCACCATGCGCTTGTTTTTCTGCATGCAACGCGGCCCTCGCGCCGATAGTACCGCGGCGGTCTGCGCTCACTGGGCCGCAAAGCAAAGAGGATCTGCAAGGAGGGAAAGATGCGTCGCTCTTCGATGGTCTCACGTCGGCAATTTGGGCTCGTCGCGGCTTCGGGATTGCTAGCAACAGCAGCAAGCGGACAGCAAGCCGCGGCCATCCCCATTCCCGGGACGGGGCACAAGGTCGAGAAGGTGGGCGACGACTTCGAAGACCCCGAGTGGAAGTACATCTACAACCTGCCGAAGTCGAGCGATGAGCAAGACAACAACCAGCGCTTGCCCGCCGGCGCTTCGAAAAACGATCGTTGGTTCGAACCCGTAATGCGCGGCCAGCCTGATCAGGTCGAGCGCGTCACGCCGCCGGAGGGGGGCATCGAAGGGAGCACCGGCGCGCTGCAACTGGCTTCGATCTTTCCAGGCATTCCCAAGCGGCCCAGCGGCAAGGTCGAACAAGACGACTTCTGCGCCAACTGCTTTCACGCGCTCGGCGGCCGGATTCCCATCTCGTCGCAACCCAACACCATCGTGCGCGTGTTCGTGCCGCCGCAAAAGCTGTGGGAGAATCGTGCCGGCGCTTCGTTCGGCTATCGTTTGGGCCTGCGCGCCACGCACGACAAGAAGGACAAACGCGGGCGTAGCGAAGGCCGGCCGGAAGAGTACTGGCCTGGCATGTTCTTTCGCATGGAGCAGGGGACGGTCGAGGTTCCCGCGACCGACGACAAGCCCGCCGAGCGCAAGACGCAGCGCTACATGCAGATCACGGTGCGCGCCGATCAAACCGGGCGCGATGTGCGCGGGCCGGTGATTCACGACAGCGGTTGGTACACGCTGGGCATGACATGCACGGCCAACGGTGCGGTGCACTTCTTCTTTCGCCCCGGCGTCGAAGCGCTGCGGGCGGAAGATCGCATCGCGTCCCACTATCCCTATGGCTTTCGCGCGGCGTCGTTCGAAACGTTTTTCTTCGATGTGCTGTCGCTCGATAACGGACGCACCTGGTCGACGCCTTGGATTATCGACGACGCCTTCTTATATCTGTCGAGTCCGCCGCGCGGGCGATGATTGCATAACTTCAAAGATGAGTGCACGCTGTCTCTAGTGCGTGCACTATATGGCGTGTGAACTCACTCCACGCCACTTCTAAGAGCGAAAGCGCGCTACGCTCGCTGCTTTGGGGTGTCACGGAAAACGCTGTGAAATATATCTCGTTTTTCACAGATACATTTTCTAGCGTGCGACGTTATAACTGCTAGCGCCACCCTAGCGGCGGCCCCTTTATTGGCTCCCTCGTCTTATCCGTTTTCGAGAAGGGCTCTTATGCGCGTCACTTCTGCGCTCAAGTTGCGCACTGGCTTTACGCTGGTGGAATTGTTGGTCGTCATCGCCATTATCGGCGTGCTGGTAGCCTTGTTGCTACCTGCGGTGCAGGCGGCACGCGAAGCTGCGCGGCGCATGCAATGCACGAACAAGCTGAAGCAAATCGGCTTATCGCTGCACAATTACCATGACACGATGCAGACCTTTCCGTATGCCTCGACTTACGTAAGTCCGAACAACGCCACGAAGCATACGTGGGTCGAACTGCTGCTGCCGTTTATTGAGCAATCGGCGCTGCATAGCAACTTGAACTTCAGCGTCCACAACGAGCATGCAGACAACGTCGAATTGGCGTCGATCAAGCTGGACTTTATCAGTTGCCCAACCAATCCTCGCCGAGACC
>JAEZGD010000201.1 GCA_023417165.1 Planctomycetota bacterium | reverse complement strand
CCCTTAATGTTATCGTGCAAAATCGCTATTGTCATGAATACGGACACTCGGGCAACTAATGTTGACTACGCCCCGCCACCGTCTCTACATCAACAAGCACATAACCGTTGACACCTCCCCATTTTCTCTGGAGATCGCGAGGTAGATTACGCTTAGCAGTAACTGTCAATTCCAACCTGGATAGCCTAGCCCTTAGCCTTTTAATTTCTTGATAGATGTTGTCTTTACACTCTGCGACGTCCGCCATCTGCCCAAATATTTCGTAAACGATTGACTCCAACGAGGTATAGGTTCGTCCGTTCTCAAATAGCATGACAAGCATTTCTAAGTATTTGTAACCGCCTGCGAAATGCAGTTTCTGAAAGCCTTTTCGGCTGACGTAGATTTCATTGTCCGCAATACATAGCTTTGAGGCTGTTGGCTCGTGAGGAATTTCCCTGAGCCCCTCCTGGACGAGAGCTTTTCGGTGCTTCACCTTAGTACCGAACTGCTTCCTCACCGCAATATCAATCTGCTCGACCAGCTCAAGATGCCTTGCTTTCAGACAAAGCCGCCTAGCACGTCGCATTCTTTGAAGTGCCGAGAATTTGTTCAGAAGTTCAACTTCCTCAGGCAACACGTAGCATAAATTCGCCGACACCGAACGGAGCCAATTTCGATCAGGAGCCGCCTGTTCTGGGCCAATGCAATCCGTGAATAGATATCTTCGTGCTATAAATGGCTCGCGAGGCTTGTAACTGGCCGGTGCTACGTCACCTACCAGCCGATCATCACTGCAATTGTCACCACCACCTGTCCCCAGATTCTCCTTCATGGAATTGTCGTGGCCACACTCATCATCGCGCCAACGTTGACGCCAAAAACAAGGCGGACAGACACCTTGTTCAACTAGCCTTCCAAGCAAGTACAGTTTGCGTAGAGGGGGGCCGATCGGACCTTGTGGTTCGAGTCGATGTTCTAGGAACAACCCAAATTCTTGAAGCGGCCAGTTACAACCCCAATTTAAAATTGTATTGATTGCCTTATCTTCTCTTTCCACATCAGCTCCCAAGTCATGCAGCACCGAGTCAAATTCGAGAGGGTGTCCGCAGTTCCGATACACCTCTTGAAAATGCCACTCTAATTCCCCAAAACGATCTTCACCGTCGAATCCAACGCATCCGTGAAGCTCGTCAAGTTCGTCGATAAGTTCCAACCGAGAATGCAGACCGCTGTGCCGCAATAGTTCCGTCAGGTGATGATGTACTTTTTCCGCCGATTCCAGTTGCTCACAGTGTAATTCGGCTGACCGAGCTGGTTCATCCCACGCCCCTTCCGTGAGCAGCACAGCTTGGCGGATATGCCAACAATATCGCTCGAACAATCGCCCCAGTGCATACGGAAGGGCATCCCCGCCATAAGGCTCTAGGCTAATACGATAGTGATCAAACGACAGGGGAGTTGTTTTCTCCACCATAAGTGCAGGCTAGCCCATTTGCTGCATCAGCGTACGGGCCAGTTCAAAGTTTCGTTCTGCGTATACCTGAGTAATATCCGCTGACTTATGGCCCAGAACAACCTGCGATGCTTCTAAACCGCTGAGCTTTCGCAGTTCGGTGGCACACGAGTGACGGAGCCGGTTCGGTCCCCAACTGGCCACGCCGGCCGCCTTACAAGCGCGGTCGATGGCTCGCCGATAGCTAAACACTGTATAGTGCAGACCAGGCTGCTTCTTGGGCCTGCGCTTTGGCTTTCGTTTCGCCTGCGACGGCGTCATCGGCGTTTTTCGAGCCGCTTTCCGAGCAGCGTCAAAAGCGGCCCGCGCCTCGGCCGGGCTAAAGCAATAACTGGCTGGATCACGCACCAGCCATGGCCCCAGAATCTCCTGCGCCTTCGGGCCCAAATAGATTCGCCGGTCGTGGCCATGGTGCTGTGTCTTGTGCTCCGCTGGCACGTAACACCAAACCTCCTCCCGCGTATCCACATCGCATGGGCGGATCATGCAGATCTCGCCCGGACGACAGCCAGTTAAACGCTGCAACCGCACCATCGCCTGCACCTGGGCCGGCATAAAGGGCAGCGACTTCTCGACGTCCGCATCGTCCACCGGTCGCACAGGCTCCGATTCCCGGACCATTGTTCGCCCTCGCCTGAGTCCAGCCACGGTAGCGAGCGCCTGATACGTGGTGACGGGAATCAGCTCATGCTCCACCGCCCACTTAAACATCCGCTTGAGCCGGCCGACATGGCGGTTGATGACGTTGCGGCAAAGGCCATCCGCGACGAATTGATCACGCACGAGTTTAAGGGCCTTGGGGCCGAATTCCGTGCTGGGAGAATTGCCGTAGACCCGCAGCAACCGGCGCAGCATCTCGTTGATGCACTTCACCTCCGTCGTCGGCTTGCCATTTTTGATGTAATAGCTTTCGGCGAACTGGATGTAACGCAGCGCGAGTTCGTTGATCGTGGGGACGGCGGACGCGGCTTCCGCCGGGGGCAGCTTGGCTTTGGATTCTCCGGCCAGCCACTGGGCGACTTCGCGGTTATAGCGCTCGTGGCTCTCTGGGGAACCATAGCGGCCAAGATAGATGTCGCGTCCATCAATGCGGACGACGGCAAGGTTTTTCGGCTTATAGTGCCGATAGGCAGGAATTCTCAGTTTGGGAGCAGACATCGGGCGTGCGCCTCAGTCCGGGTCGCAGTAGTACCGGTACTACTGGGCGTCGGACAAAGAGCCGCACTGCCGAACGTCGGCAGGTAATCTAACGTGAGAATTCGGCAAGACTTAGGATCAGTGCCCCCTGTAGGACTCGAACCTACAACCCGCTGATTAAGAGTCAGCTGCTCTGCCAATTGAGCTAAGGAGGCGATGGGATGGCGGCGCAAGAACGCCGATCCGAAGGTGCGAGTGTAACAATTCTATCGTCGGCCACAAGCCCCCGCATTAGCGACGTTCGTAAGTCATTATAAACACAGCACTTGCAGTAAGACACTAACTGGAAATATTAGGTTCGCGCCGTTGGAAAGATCGCCGGGCGAGCAGGCGGCGGGAAGCTGGCTTTAGCAGCATCTCAAATACAACTTCTCTTAGACATTACCGATTGCTATACTGCCACCCATCAAGGCAGGCTGATTTGCTGATGCGACGAAGGAACGAAGCATCGTCTGGGCGGAAGGCGCGGTCTTCGTGAAGGTGTGGCATCGCTGCGGGGCAGCCAGGAATGCGCAACTTTCAGGACGAAGGATCGCGACTGTGAAACTCACCTTGTCATTGCTCGCTGCGTTACTGGTCATGGCGAGCGGCCATGCCTCCGCGAAACAACCCACGCCTGCGGGCACGCTGATCATCATTGGCGGCGCGCTGCGGTTCGACAACTCCGACGTCTGGACCCGCATCGTGCGTCACGCCGCCGAGGCCAAGACGCATCCGGTCTCCACCACGGCCTCAGCCGTCAGCGACTATCGGCCCAAGATCGCCGTCTTTCCGACCGCCAGCGGCGATCCCCAACGCGCCGGCCAAGTGACGGTTGAAGCACTTACCAATTACGGAGCCGACGCGTTCGTAGTTCCGCTGGCGCAAAGCCAGATGGGAATGGATCCGCGCAGCGCGGTCAACGATCCGGCGCTGATCGAACGGGTCAAGAACGCCGATGGCGTTTACTTCACCGGCGGCTCGCAAGCGCGCATCACGCAGGCGCTGCGCACCGAAGCGGGCGAAGACACGCCTCTGCTGCAAGCGGTGTGGGACGTGTATCGCCGGGGCGGCGTGGTGGCGGGGACGAGCGCGGGCGCGGCGATCATGAGCCGCATCATGTATCGCGACGCCAAGCGCGTACTGCCGACCATGCAAAATGGCGTCACCATGGGCAAAGAGGTCGATCAAGGACTCGGCTTTCTCGACCCCGCCTGGTTTGTCGAACAACACACGCTGGTCCGCGGTCGCTTCGCCAGGGCGCTGGTGGCGATGAGCGCGAACGATATCAAGTTTGGCGTCGGCGTCGATGAGAACACAGCCATTGTCGTCAAGAACGACGACATGGAAGTGGTCGGGCGCACCGGCGCGATCGTGATGGACATCTCCGAAGCCGAGAAAGATCCCACGATCAAGGGCTTCAATGTCAAGAACGTCAAGCTCACGTACCTCGACAGCGGCGACCGGCTGCATCTCAGCACGCGCGAAGTGATTCCTTCACCGCTGAAGCAGGAAGGCGACAAGCTCGATCCGCAAGCGCCCGGCTTCGTGCCGGAAGAAGACGAGAAGATCTTTTCGAGCGACATTCTCGGCAACGCGGTGGCTATCGATGTGATGTGCAAGGTGATGAAGAACCGCCATGGCGAAGCGCTTGGCCTGGCGTTCGATGGCGCGGCTGCGAAGCAAGGCCCCGCGCAAGGCTTCGAGTTTCGCTTTTATCGCGGCGACGACACCATCGGCTGGTGCTGCTCGAAGCGCGGCGACGAATGCTACACCGTCCGTAACATGCGGCTCGATATTCGCCCCATCGAGATCGCCGGACCACTGTATAAGTAGTGGCGAGTGGCGAGTGGCGAGTGGCGAGTCAAATACAACAGCCCCGCGCGAAGCGTTTCGCGCGGGGCTGTTTTTGTTTTCTGCCCACTGCCCACTAACAACTGCCAACTGCTACTTCACTTCACGGATCTTGATGTTTCGATAGGAGACTTCGTTGCCGTGGTCTTGCAGCGAGAGGTAGCCGTCGGTGGGCTTGCCGAAGTGCGGCATCTGGCCGAACTTGCTCTTGGCGACGCGCTCGTCCCAATCCTTCGAGCCCTTCACGTATTCGACGTACTTCACGCCGTTCATCGTGTGGGTGCACTTCTCGGGCGTGACCAGAATCACCAGGCGGTTCCACTCGCCGGCCGGCTTGGTGGCGTCGACAGGCTTGCCAGTCTTCGGATCGTTCTCGGGCTTGTACAGCTGATAGAGCCAGCCGGCGAGTTGCGGATCGTGGCCGTCTTTGTTGTCTTGGATCTGAATTTCCGGACCGGTCATCCAAGGCGTGTTCGCTTCCTCGGTGACGTGATACATGATGCCGCTGTTGCCCCCCTTGCTGATCTTGTAGTCGATCGACAGTTCGAAGGCGTCGTACTTGTCGGTGGTGATGATGTCGCCGGCGCCGCCTGCGGCGCGAGTCAGGGTGCCGTCCACGACTTTCCAACCGGGATTGATGGCGTCCTTCTTGAAGTTGCGCCAGCCCTTGGTGGTTTCGCCGTCAAACAGCAACTTCCAGCCGGCCTTCTCCTCGGCGTCGGTCAGCTTGTTGGCGGATTGGTCGTCGGCGATGGCGAATGCGGGAAGCAACAATCCAAACAGCAGCCACGCGAGCGAACGAGGGGGGATTTTCATCGAGCGAAAACTCCGGTCAGACGGAAAGGAATGCGATACAATCAAAGTGCATCCTAATCCGACCTGTCGCTGCCCGCAAATCGCCATGACGC
>JAEZGD010000105.1 GCA_023417165.1 Planctomycetota bacterium | reverse complement strand
TCACGCACATTCAGTTTCATAGCTATGGCGGCGGCGACGCCGATGAAGACACCTTCAACAGCAAAGCTGCGGTGCTGGCCGACTACGTTAACGCCCATCCGAACCTCACAGTCGATGTGGGCCAGATCATGTTCGGTGAAACCACCAGCATGACGGGCGACGGACCGCTCGGTTATTACCTGCAAAACGTCTTCGGCAGCAAGTGGTTCAGTGCCGATATCGAGCTCGAAAGCGGCTGCGGCATCGCGCCGATTCGCTACAAGAACACCAACCTGGTCCATGCTTGGCAATGGGCGGCGGGGCTGGAGTGGTTCTTGCTGGTGAACGATCCGTGGCGGATTGCGCTCAGCACCGACCATCCCAATGGCGGCTCATTCATGGCGTATCCGAAGATCATTCGCCTGCTGATGGATCGCGATCATCGCCGTGATGTGCTGAAAGGAGTGCACGCCAAGGTGCAGTTGGGATCGGTGCTCAAGGACCTTGATCGCGAGTACACGCTGCAAGAGATTTGCATCATTACTCGCGCGGCTCCAGCGCGCATGTTGGGGCTGAAGCATAAAGGGCATCTCGGCCCCGGCGCCGATGCGGACATTACGATCTATCAACCGCACGAAGACAAAGCCCTGATGTTCGAACTGCCGCGCTATGTTCTAAAAGCCGGGCAGATCATCGTCGAAGATGGCGAAATCCGCGCGCCGGTCCAGGGCAAGACCCTCTATGTTGCCCCCACCTATGACAGGGCGATTGAAACCGACCTGGCCGACTGGTTCGAGCGGTACTACAGCCTGCAGTTTCGCAACTATCCGGTCGGCGACGAGTACGTCCCCCGCCCCGAGCGCGTGGACGTAATTTGATACAATATCGGTTGGTCACCCTATGACCATTATGACCTCTCCCTTTGAGCGTCGGTGCCATGAACCTGTTTGAAACATTCCAAAGCGCGTATTCCTACAACGACTTCCTCGCCAAGTACGGCACCGACGAGCAGCGCCGCCGCTGGGCTGATTTTCATGGTCGCGTCAAACTGACCGATGCCCAGCGCACGCTGCTGGCGTCGTTCACGCGCGAGATCAACGTGCTGGTGATGGCCGGAGCATGGTGCGGAGACTGCGTGCAGCAATGCCCGATCTTCGAACACTTCGCCGCCGCTGCGCCGACACTCAAGATTCGCTACGTCGATCGCGATGCGGACGAAGCACTCAAGGCGAGTCTCTCGATCATGGGTGGCGCACGCGTGCCGATGGCGGTCTTCCTTTCGGAAGAAGGGAACGAAGCCGGTCGCTTCGGCGATCGCACGATCAGCAAGTATCGCCAGATGGGCAAGGATCAGCTCGGCCCCTCCTGCCCCACTGGCCTGGTCGCGCCGCCTGACGAGCTGATCGCCGCGGTGACGCAAGATTGGCTCGATATCTTCGAACGCTTCCACCTCATGCTGCGCCTTTCGCCACGCTTGCGCGAGAAGCACGGCGATTGATCAACAACTTTCCCGCCAGCCACTGTTGGAACAAAGAAAGAATGCGCCACGGATGACACCGATGACACGGATCAGGCAAAGGAGAATTCGCTTTCTCTTCCGATCCGTGTGATCAGTGTCATCCGTGGCCCCTGCTTCCGGAAGCTACCCATGCCTGACTTCCCTGGTTCGTTTCCGAACACCCGCATGCGACGCAATCGCCGGACCGAGTGGTCGCGGCGGATGGTGGCCGAGAACGTCCTAACGCCGAGCGATTTCATCTGGCCAGTGTTTGTTCACGACGGCCAAAACCGCCGCGCGCCGATCGCCTCGATGCCGGGCGTCGAGCGGTTGTCGATCGACTTGCTAGTGGAAGCCGTCGGCGAAGCCAAAGCACTCGGCATTCCCGCGGTCGCGCTCTTTCCCGCCACCGATCCCGCCAAGAAATCGCCCGAGGCCGAAGAAGCGCTGAATCCGCAGAACCTCGTCTGCCAGGCGGTCCGCGCTGTGAAGGCCGCGCATCCCGAGATCGGCATCGTCTGCGACGTCGCGCTCGATCCGTACACCAGCCACGGACAAGACGGCCTGGTCCGCGACGGTTACGTGGTGAATGACGAAAGTGTCGCGATGCTGCAAAAGCAAGCGGTCGTGCAAGCCAAGGCGGGCTGCGACGTGATCGCGCCAAGCGACATGATGGATGGCCGCATCGGCAAGATCCGCCTGGCGCTCGATGAAGCGGGCTTCGAGCATGTACAGATCCTGGCCTATGCAGCCAAGTATGCGTCGGCCTTTTACGGACCGTTCCGCGATGCGGTCGGTTCGTCGAGCAACCTCGGCCAAGGCGACAAACGCACCTATCAGATGGACCCGGCCAACGGCGACGAAGCGCTGCGCGAAGTCGCGCTCGACCTGGCCGAAGGGGCCGACATGGTGATGGTTAAGCCAGGCATGCCGTATCTTGACATCGTGCGGCGCGTGAAAGAGACCTTTCGCGTGCCGACATTCGCCTATCAAGTCAGCGGCGAATACGCGATGCTGGCCGCCGCCGCCGAGCGCGGCTGGCTCGACCGCAACAAGGTTGTGCTCGAATCGCTCCTCGCCTTCAAGCGCGCCGGCGCCGACGGCGTCCTCACCTACTTCGCCCTCGAAGCTGCTAAGTTGCTCGCGTAGGAACGCGAAATTCCAAATTCCAAGCACCAAATTCCAAACAAAGACCAAATCCTAAATACAAAGGACCGAAACCGGGCAGGTGCGCTGCTCGTTTCGGTCCTTGTTTTTTGGGAATTCGGTTTTTGTTTGGAATTTGGGATTTGGTGCTTGGAATTTCGGGTTTTTCCCGTCCTCGCCACGTTTCGCCGTCGGGCGTATGATGAAGGTATGAGCAATCCCGCTGTTGACGAACTGCTGAGCACCTTCGACCTCTTTGATGATTGGGAGGACCGCTATCGGTACATCATCGAATTGGGGGACGAGGTCGAACACTTGCCTGCGGAGCACAAGATTGAAGCCAACCGCGTGCAAGGCTGCCAAAGCAATGTGTGGCTGATCGCCGAGGTCGAGCCGACCACGCCGGCGCCGATGATCGATATCGCGGCCGACAGCGATTCACAGATCGTGCGCGGTCTGATCGGCATCTTGCTGAAGGTGTATTCGCACCGCACGCCGGACGAGATTCTGAACTTCGATATCGAAGGCTTGTTTCAGAAGATCGGCCTCTCGCAGCATCTAAGCCGTTCGCGCAGCAACGGCTTCTTCTCGATGGTCAACCGCATTCGCTCCATCGCTACTGCGGCCAAAGCGGCGTAACTACGCCAGGCCATAGAACTTTTCGGCGTTGTCGTGGAAGAGCTTCTGCTGGTGCGCCAGCGGACGCCCGGCGACGATCGTCTTGACCGCATCGACCCACTGCTTGACCGTCGCACCCAGCGTGCAGACGGGCCAATCGCTGGCGAAGATGACGCGATCGGGACCGAACGCATCGAGGCAGATGTTGATCACCGGCGCCAGATCGTCGGCGTCCCATTTCTCTTTGCCGGCCAGTTGGAACGGCAGGCCGCTGATCTTGCAGACGACCCGTTCGTGCTTCGCCAAGGCGTCGATATCGCGGCGGAATTGGTTCGCCGCTTTGTCGTTCTGTGAACCGCGCCAGAATGCAGCCAGTTCGCCGTTACCGCAGTGATCGAGCACGAAGCGCGTATCGGGACAGGCTTCGACCAGCTTCGCGGCATCGGCCAGGTCGGCCGGGCGCATGCACAAGTCGAACGTCTTACCAAACTCGCCAAGCACGCTGACGCCACGAACGAACTCCTTCGACGTGCAAAAGCCTTTCGGCATGCCGCCATGCAGCACCTGCCGCACGCCGATAATCTTCGGTTCGTCTTGGAAACGCTTCACATACGCGCGAAATCCTTCTTCTGCCGGGCGACCGCCGATCACACCTGCGGCCGTTAGGTTCTTCGGGTCCTTCGCCAGCGCCAGCACGTATTCGGCTTCGGCCACGTGCTGGTCCGGCTTGACGTCGACCTCCATATACACGGCTTTGACGAAGTTCAATCCTTCAACGGCGGCCAGATAGTCTTTGGTCACAAAGCTGCGGCCTAGCGCGCCGCCACGTTCGAGCCATGGCAGCGTGAACTTATCGAGATCCCACAAGTGCTGATGCGTATCGATGATCGGCAAATGCTTGTCTTCGGCGCTCGCAAGCGCGGGCACAGCCAGTGTCGCCGCCACGCCTGCGCCCATGGCCAGAGCGGTACGGCGCGAGATCTGGCTGCCACATGAAGATGAAGACATTTGCGTCATATCGACCTCGGAGATTACTCAATAAAGTTGTTAACGAGCGGCCAGTTCGGAATCGCCCGACTTCGGCTGCGTCATCAGACTAACCACCACCAGCACCACAAATCCAAGCGGAATCGTAACGATGGCCGGTTGGCTGAACGGAATCAGCGAAGCCTCGGGGTTCCAACCATAGACGTCGCGATACGCTTGCCCGGAAAGCAGAATCCACGCCAGCGAAGTGATCATGCCGACCAGAATGGCGACCGTGATCCCTTGCTTGGTCGTACGCTTCCAGAACAACAGCATCACCAACGCAGGCAAGTTCGCGCTAGCCGCGACGTTGAACGCCCAACCGACCAAAAAGCCGACGTTGAGCTTCTCGAACCAAATGCCGAGCACCATGGCGATCGCGCCGACCACAACGGCCGAAATCTTCGCCAGGCGGACTTTGTCGTGATCGTTCAGTTGCCAGCCGAACAGGTTCGACGCCAGATCGTGCGAGACAGCGCCGGCGGCAGCGAGAATCAAGCCGCTGACCGTGCCCAGCACCGTCGTGAACGCAATCGCCGAGACGACCGCGAACGGAAGCTCGCCAAAGCTGCGTGCTAGAAGCGGCGCCGACATGTTCTGATCGGTCGGATCAAGCACGCCGCTGGTCATCGCACCGAGGCCGAGAAACAGCGTCAGCACATAAAAGAAGCCAATGCTGGCGATGCCGACAACCGTGCTCTTGCGCGCCGAGTCTTGATCCTTGACCGTATAGTAACGAATCAAGATGTGCGGCAGCGAAGCGGTGCCGCAAAACAGCGCGAGCATGAGCGACAGGAAGTCGAGCTTCTTGCGCCAGTCGTTGCTGCGCACGCCTGCGAACAGGCTGCTGCTGCCCGGCGTCAACAGGTCCTCGCCAGTGCGGACGCGCGGATAGAACACGGTGGTCACCGAGCCATCGGCATCCTTGATGTTCTGGTCCTTCTCCCACACCACAATTTGCGATTCTTGCAACACCGCGAAGAATTGCAGCGGCCCAAGCGGACCGGTGCGGCCCTCTTGCACTTGTACGCCAGCCACATCAGTCGGCAGCTTGAAGATATTGCCGACGCGGCGGAAATCGGCTTCGCCTTCGTCGGTGCCATGCGGCAGACCGTTGACCAACACCTGGTCGTCGGTGACGGTGCGATGCTGCGTTTCGACCAGCAGCTTTTCCGAGGATTCGCGGCCCAATTGCTGCGGATCGATCTGTCGATAGATCGAGACGACGCCGGTCTCGCGATCGCGCATGCGCACGTAAGGACGATCGATCCAATCGCCAGAAGGCGGTATTAGCTCTGCGGACGCGGCGCTGTCAGGATTCGCAACCGTAAGTCCCGCGAACGCCCCTTTGCTGCCGAAACGCGTCGGATCTTCGTCAAAGCCGCGTTGCAGGATCGCCACGGTCAGACCCGCGCAAAAGACGACCAACATCGTGCCTTTGATGAACTGCACCCAGGTGGTCGAAACCATGCCGGCGGTGACGACGATCACAATCACAACCAGGCCGACGGTGATCACCCCGGTGGCGTGCGAGAATCCCAAAAGCGGCTTGACCAGCGAACCCGCGCCGACCATCTGCGGAATCAGATAAAAGATGCTCACCACCAGCGTGCTGATGGCCGCCGACAGCTTGATGCCGCTGCTTTGAAACTTCTTATCCAGCGCATCGGCAAACGTGAACTTGCCGAGGCGTTTGAGTGGTTCGGCAATGACGAACAGCGCGACGATCCAGCCGGCCAGGAAGCCGATCGAGTAGAGGAAGCCGTCGAAACCGCCAAACGCGATATAGCCGCAAATGCCGAGGAACGACGCGGCCGACAAGTAGTCGCCAGCGAACGCCACTCCGTTGACAAACCAATGCACCTGGCCATGCGCGGCAAAGTAGCCTTGCGCGCTTTTGGCTTTCGCTCCCAGATAGAAGCTGATGCCGAGGACGACCAGGACGAAAAACGCAAACACACCGACCGCGATCGGCGAAGGATCGTAAATCACTGCTGCTCCTCCTGAAACCGGCGCAAGACCAGACTAGAGAGGAACATATACAGCACGGCCAACACCACCGCGCCCAGGATCAATCCGAGGCCGTAGGTGATCGCCAGATTCACGCCAGCGAACACCGGGCGAGCCATCAAGCCTGGCGCGAACGCGCTGAGCCCCATGAATCCGCCATACGCCGCCAGGTACACAAAGAACAACACCAGGCCGAGTCGGCTCTGGCGCGCGGCCAACACTGGATCGTCATCCAGATGCGGCTTCGCGGGGGACTCCTTCGCAGAATCTTTCATGAGTTTCCAAGAGCAGCAAGAGAACGCGGGAGAGGTTGACGCTTACTCTAGCAAGCAGCCCATGCACTGTCACCCTGGCCGCTATTCGGCGCAGGAGTTGCACCGATCATACCCAACACATATTGACATTGTCAACACTATTTGATACAATAGTTTTCACGAGTTCCAGACCACAACAACGCCTTCACACCCCCTGTTGTGGGCAGCATATTTTATGAAGTGATGCCCGGGTATTGCGAGCACAACCACTTGTCACAGTGTGACTTACAGCACGACTCAGGAGCAAACATCCCAGGCATAAACCGGGCAATCCGGTCAGGTTTCAGGGCAGGTATCGGTGAGGGACGACGAGGTCGGCACCCCACGCGCCGCGGCCACGCGATCGAAGTCACTACGCAGCTGCGGGAGGCTCATCGCGAGCGCCTGAAAATCGGCTTTTGGCAAGGCAAGCAGTGTCGTGGCCTGCGTACAGCGGACCGTCGCACTGCGCGGCCTGTGTTGCAATAGCGCCAGTTCGCCAAAGTATTCGCCGGCGCCCAAGCGGCAGACGACGTGCTCGCCAGCCGGCTCGTGCAGGACCACTTCCACTTCACCACTGAGGACCACATACAGCGCGTCGCCCAAGTCGCCTTGATGAAAGACCTCTTCGCCGGATTCGTAGTGAATCTGCGAGACACCTTTGCTGCCGCCTGTCTTCAGTTGGACATAATCCGGCGGCAGAAAGAAGTCGAGCGCCCACGACATGGCCAGTTTGATCTTGCGATCCAGGCCCGGCAGTTTCATCCAATACACGGTGCGCCACATGAACCAAGCGAGCACGCCTGAAAGCTTCAGTCCGCCAGCCAGTTCGGCAATAGCGCGCCGCGAACCGAGCGCGCCCATCTTGCCGAGGCCTGTGAAGTCGAACGTCCGGAGCGCGCGGCCATCGATCCGCGCCACAATATTGTGCGCGATTGTTTGCGCCTGGCGCACGGCATGCTGGGCCGTCGGTGGGCAATACTTCTCCTCGCCTCGCGAAGGAACAAGCGCACAGTCGCCCGCGGCCCATAAGTGCTCGCTGCCCACGACCTGGAGCGTGCCGTCGCAGACGATCTTGCCGCGTTCTTTCGGCAATTGCAACGTCTCCAGCAGCGGATGCGGCGACGAGGGCACGGTCGACACCAGCGTGCCTGTGCTGATGCGCATGCCATCAGCCAATACCGCCGCATCGGGACTCGCCGACGCCAGGCGACGCTTGAGCAAAATCTTGACGCCGCGCTTTTCGAGCAGGCGTTGGGCATATTTGCCGAGCCCTTCGCTGACTTCACGCTCCAGGATGCGCTCGCCGGAGTGGATCAGAATCACTTCGATATCGTGCCGCGAGATGCTGCGATATTGCCGACATGCATTGCGAATAAAGTCGTTCAGCTCCGCCACCACTTCGACGCCTGACCAGCCGCCGCCAGCCACGACAAACGTCAGCAGTTGCTTGCGCAAGGCGGGATCGGGTTCGATGCTGGCTTCTTCGAGGACGCGAATCAAATGATTGCGCAACCGCAACGCATCGGCCAGATTCTTAAACGGCAGCGCGTGCTCGTACAGGCCCGGACTGCCGCGAAAGTCGGTAACCGTCCCGAGCGCCAATACCAGATGATCGTACGGCAAAAGCGTCTCGCGAGGGCGAAAGCCGGGGCTCAGCGAAACGACCTTCTTTCCAAGGTCAATCGCCTGCACTTCGCGGACATACAAGCGCGCGTCAGGCACCAGGCGGTGCAGCGGGCTGACGGTGTCGAGGATGCCAATGTTGCCCGAGATGATTTCTGGCAGCAGCGGCTGAAAGCAGAAATAGTTCTCGCGATTGACGAGAAAGACTTCCAGGTCGCCGCGTCGTTTGTTGAGTTGGCACAGATGCAGCGCGGTATAAACGCCGGCAAAGCCGCCTCCCAAGACTACGATGCGCTGCTTCGCTGCGGTCGCCACTGTGTCGCTCCCGATCCGTTGGTGAGCGACGATTGTACGTCAGCCAGCCTACCGGCACAAACCGGCAGCACTTCCCGTGCTGTGTGGCAACACACGTGCGAGGTAGCTGCGCATGGCTCAGCGCCATCGAGGCACGAAGTACCTCGCC
>JAEZGD010000087.1 GCA_023417165.1 Planctomycetota bacterium | reverse complement strand
ACACACGACGACGACGTTCGTCGCTGTGTCCGGTGCTTCGAAAGCTCATAGCTGGTGAGACAGGACGGGGATGTCGGCTCCGCCGACGTGCTGGGTCGCCTCGTAGGTGGCGTGCGAAAAGAGACCGCCCGCGCTCACGTCATCCTTGACGCGCACGAGCAGGCAACGGGCGCACGACACCGAGTTAGATTTCGGCATTCAGGTATGCGAATCTGAAGGCCGTTGCGAGCCGCGAATCAGATCGCGCTTAGCAGCAGCAAACTTCCTATCGGAATCGTGCTAGCAAGCTAGAGCCTCGTATCGGCCCGCCCGGCAGGCGGGACCTTACGCAGCAGGCGACAGGCTATTCGGCAACGACGGGATTGCGCAGCAGGCCGATCTTTTCGATCTCGATTTCGACTACGTCGCCGGGCTTCAGCCACACGGGCGGTGTCCGGGCCATGCCGACGCCGGGGGGCGTGCCGGTGTAGATCAAATCGCCAGGCTTCAGCGTCACGCACTGCGAGAGATACGACACCAGGTAATCGATCGGGTAGATCAACTGCCGCGTGGTCGAGTGCTGCATGACTTCGCCATTAAGACGCAGCGTGATCTCCAGTGCCCCGGCGTCGCCGACTTCGTCAGCAGTGACCAGTTCCGGGCCCAGCGGCGCGAAGCTATCGAACGATTTGCCGAGCAGCCATTGATTGCCTGGCTTGCCTTTCTGCCAGTCGCGCGCCGAGACATCGTGCCCGCACGCATAGCCCGCGACATAGTCGAGCGCCTGCTCGCGCGGGATGTTCCGCCCGGTCTTGCCGATGATGGCGACCAGTTCGGCTTCGTAATCGACTTGCTGCGACACCTTTGGCAGCACAATCGCATCGCCATCGGCGCGCAGCGCGGTCAGAAACTTGTTGAAGACGACCGGCTCGGTGGGAATCTTGGCACCGGTCTCTGCGGCGTGATCGGCATAGTTCAAGCCGATGCAAATGATCTTCTCGGGATCGGGAATCGGCGCCAGCACCCGCGCGCCTGGCGAGATCGGCGTCCCTTTTTGCAGGGCTGCCGCGGCGCGTTCCAACCCCGCGGGCCCCAGTTCCAACAAAGCTTTGAGCGACGGTGGCAGCGCCGCATCGGTGGCATGCAAGTCGACATAAACGCCCGGCGAGCGCACGCCAGCCACGCGCGGCCCCGAGGTGGATTGGTAGGTGATGAAACGCATGGCAGTGGGTGGAAGGAAAAGAAGCGGAAAGAACGGATTGTAGCGGAAGTTAAGACCGGAAGTTCCAAGTGCCAAGTTCCAAGTGCCAAGGGAAGGCAAAATTCCAAATTCCAAGCACCAAATCCCAAACAAATCCCAATACCAAAATACCAAGGCTCGAAACGCAGGCACTTCCCGTTTCGTACCTTTGGTCCTTTGAAATTCGTGCTTGTTTCGGATTTCGAGCTTCGACATTCGGATTTGGCCTTCCCTTGGCACTTGGCTCTTGGAACTTGGCACTTTCCTCCTGGTGCGGCTCGCGGACTCGCCACAACCTACCAGCACGCCACCCTCCACCCTCTACTCTCCCTCCAACCGGCACGACCGTTCTCGCCGGTCCCGCTCGCGAGGCTGGTTTCTTTTGACTCACCGCGCGGCGCAACCTAGGGTTGCCTGACTGGATGTTCCGCAGGGCGGTCGCGCGCTGGGTAAGCGCTGTCGCTGCGGGACGGGATTTTTTTGGTCAGACATGCGAATGGATACCGAAGCGCCGAACATCACGACTTCCGCCGAACCGCCGGTCATGCAGGCCGTGCCGGAGGCGCAATTAGCGGCGCTGTCGCATTTGCTCTCCAATCTCGACGAAACGGCGGCCAATAGCAGCCCGCGCACCCGCGCCGATCAAGCAAATCAAAATCGGCTGGTACAAGTGCGCTTGGGACTCGCCAGCAGCCTGTATATGGCGCTGCGGTCGAAGCACGCTCCCACCGCCAGCCACAGTCTGCGCGTGGCGCTGGGCGTATCGTCGTGGGCGATGGCGCGCAACATGCCGCCGTGCGATCTCGATCAACTCGAAGTCGCCGCGCTGCTGCACGACATTGGCAAGATTGGCGTTCCCGACAGCATCTTGACCAAGCCTGGCAAGCTGACGCCGGAAGAAGCCAACAGCATGGATCGCCAGCGCCAGCATAGCCAAGAGATCTTGGCGGGCTGCTGCGCATCGCAAGAGATCCTGGAGATCGTGCGGTACTCGCCAGCGTGGTTTAACGGCGATCGGCCTGGCTTTGATCGCCAAGGCGCTGACCTGCCGCTGGGTGCGAAGATGCTCGCGATTGTCGACGCCTTCGACGCCATGACCACCGATCACGTCTATCGCCGGGCGATGGCGCGCGAACGGGCGATGGCCGAGTTGTTCGAAAAGGCCGGCACGCAGTTCGATCCCGAACTGGTCAAAGAATTCTGCTCGCTGCTGCAAGGCGACCTGGTCAAACTCACGCCGGACGTCGCGCGCCGCTGGCTGCGCAATCTCGAACCCGAAGTCGCCAACGCACCGTGGCGACTGAGCGCCACCGCTGCGCCGCCACTCGCCTCGACCGACGACGCCGATCTGCTGTTCCATCAAAAGCTGCTGGAATCGATGCACGACGGCGTGGTGTTCGTCGACGTCAACCTGCAAATTCTGTTTTGGAATCGCGGACTCGAACGGCTCACCGGCATCGCTGCCGCCAGCGTGCTGCATCGTCGCTGGCTGCCGAGCTTGCTCGAGATGCGCGACGAGCAAGACGACGAAGTCCCCGACGATAATTGCCCTGTCGTCTATGCGATGGAGTCAGGCGTTCAAACGCTGCGCCGCGTTTCCATCTCTGGGCGACATCAAAAGAAGCTGTCGGTCGACATGCACCTGGTGCCGGTCATCAGTCGCAATGGCGTCACGCATGGCGCGGCACTGCTGCTGCACGACGCTTCGAGTCAGATCACGCTCGAAGAACGCGTGCAAACGCTGCACGAAAAGGCGACGCACGATCCGCTCACCAAGGTTGCCAATCGGGCGGAATTCGACCGCGTGCTCAAGCAGTTCGTCGATACGCACCTGGAACTGAACATTCCATGCAGCCTGATCATTTGCGATATCGACCACTTCAAGCGCATCAACGATAACTACGGCCACCAGGCAGGCGACGAAGCGCTGGTCAGCTTCGCCGCGCTGATGCGACGTTTTACGCGTAGCGGCGATTTGGTCGCCCGGTATGGCGGCGAAGAGTTTGTGCTGCTGTGCGCCGATTGCGACAACGCCACCGCTACTGTGCGAGCGGAAGAAATCCGCGGCGAACTAGCGAACATTCCGCAGCCAATGCTGGATGGCAAATGCCTGACGGCCAGCTTTGGCGTGACCGAAATTCAGCCAGGCGACTCGCCTGACACGATGCTGCGTCGCGCCGATCGCGCGCTGCTGCAAGCCAAAGACAACGGCCGTAACCGCGTGGTGCAACTTGGCTCTGGCATCACCGGGCATGAACTGCCGGTAAACACATCAAGCTGGCTCTCGTGGTTCCGTTCCGCGCCCGCAGGCATGCTGGTCGAGCGCAAGCTGTGCACTGCGGTGCCGATGAACATCGCGGTCGAGAAACTGCGCGGCTTCCTGGCCGACCATCATGCCGAGATCCTCTCGATCGACGAGAACCTGATCAACTTCCAGATCGACGGCCAGTACGTCGCGCAGACGCGCCGCGGCGGCGATCGTCAGATGGCGTTCGTGGTTTCGATGCGCTTTGAGCCCGGCAAGGTCAAGCCTTCGTCGCGGCACAACAGCACCGGGGCGCGCAC
>JAEZGD010000077.1 GCA_023417165.1 Planctomycetota bacterium | reverse complement strand
AAACCAGATCGATCTCGAACTGTGGCGACGCTTGTTTGCTCGCGCCGACGGCCAAGTGGTTTCGCACTTCTAGTGCGTCGTTGCCTGAACAACGCGAACGCTCCCCCTTCCCTGCTTTTTTCAGAAGGCTCGTCATGTACTCCACGATGTTCTTGTGCGCGCTTGCGCTAACGGTCGCGCCCGATGCGGCGGCCTCGCAATGGACCGGCTTTCGCAACGATGGCGCCTCTCAGGCGGTCGCCGGCGCGCTGCCGCTCACGTGGTCGCCGACGACGAATATCGCCTGGCAATGCGAACTGCCAGGCTATGGCCAGTCGGCGCCGGTGGTTTGGAACGAGGTGGTTTATGCCACTGCGGTCGAAGGTCCGCAAAAGGAAACCTGCCTGGTGCTGGCCTTATCGGCCACTAGCGGCAAAACGCTGTGGCGTGTGAAGTTGCCAGCCAGCACCACGCTACCGTCAAACTATTCCGTCGCGCGCGCCGCACCGACGCCAGTCGTCGATGCCCACGGCGTTTATGCATTCTTCGAAGGAGGCGACCTGGTCGCGACGAATCACGCAGGCGAGTTGCAATGGAAGCGTTCATTAACCGACGACTATGGTCCGTTCGATAATCATCACGGACTAGGTAGTTCGCCTGCCCAGACTGCAGATGCCATTTTCTTGAATGTGCAACATCGCGGCCCTTCGTACTTGTTGTGCCTCGACAAGCGAACGGGCCAAGTCCGTTGGAAAATCGATCGCCCGAGCAGCATGTCGTGGAGTTCGCCGCTGATCGTCAAGCAGACCGATAAGACGCTGGTGATTGTCAGCTCAGGCGGTTCGGCCGAAGCCTATGACGTTGCCAATGGCCAACAGGTGTGGTCGCTAGGCGAAGTGTCTGGCAATAGCGTCCCTTCGCCGACCTATTTCGATGGGCATGTACTGCTCGGAGCCGCGCTGTCGGACTTTGGCAACTCAGCCAGCGCCGCGAAGTCGAACCTGTGTCTGAAGCTAACCGCTGAAGGCTATGAAGTGTTGTGGCGTGCCAAGCGTGCGCTGTGCGACTATGCGAGCCCCGTCGTGTGCGGCGACTATGCCTACTATGTCAGCCGCGTCGGCGTGGTGTACTGTCTCGATCGTCACACGGGCAAGGAGCAGTTCTCACATCGCCTGCCGGGGCCGTGCTGGGCGACACCGATCGTCAGCGGCGAGCACATTTACTTCTTTGGCAAAGATGGCCAGACGACGGTCCTGAAAGCCGCATCGCGTTATACCGAGGTGGCGAAGAACACGTTGTGGGATCTGGCATCGCCGCCGCAACCCGAGAGCTATACAGAAACGCCGGGCGGTCGCGGACACGGCGCTGAAGGCGCGGCGCAGCCCGGCGAGCGCAGCAGCTTCGTCAAAATGCTGCTCGCCTTCGACAAGAACCAGGACGAGCGCGTCGACGCCAACGAATTGCCAGAAGACTATCAGCAACACCTATCGCGCGATACCAATGGCGACGGCGCGCTGGATGTCGGCGAACTCACCGCGATGGCCGAGGAGTTTCGCAAACGCCGCCAGGAAGCTTCCGCCGGCAGCCACGATCCCACGGTGTATGGCGTGGCAGCCACCGAGCGAGGCTTGTTCATTCGTTGTGGCACGCGGCTGTTTTGTGTGCGCAAGTAATGCCGCAAGCAAGATCGCCACAACCAGCGCCACCGCACCACCCCAACCCTTTGCCGAATCTATCGGTGGATCGTGACGTAAAGTTGCAATGGCAACTTCTATCGCTGCGGAGAGCGCTGTGCATCTACGAATCGAACGCCTATTAGTGCGGTGTCGCAGACGCTGGCGCGAGCTATTGCTGGCGTTGATGCTGGTCACCGCCACGGCGGTCGCGGTGGGCACGGGCTTGTACTTTGGCCGCCATAGTTGGCGTACCGAAGAACCCCTCGTCGAAAGACTGATCGATGCAGGCGGTGAAGCCTCGATCGCCGAGGTAGCCAGCGGCGATGCGATGGTCGGCGCCACAGAGGAGGCCGCCCTCGCGGATGCCGTCGGCTTTTACGTGATCGAAGATCCGCTCACCGGCGCGGCCTACAAGCGCCCGCAACAGCAACGCGCGCCGGACTTCAAACGCTGGACGCGCTATCAGGTGCTCGATAGCTATGAGATTCCTGATCGCCTGGTGACAGGACTGAAGGAATCGAAGTCGACCGTCATTCGCATTCAGCCCAAGAGCGTGCAAGTACCGAACATCGAGCAGCTCAAAGAAATCGCCGAGCAGCTACGCAGCACCGAACATCACTCCACCTATGTCTATTTCTTCCTGCCCGGCATGGAACTGAAGCAAAGCCCCTGGGCGACGATCTTTCAGCAATCGAATCGGCCGACGTCGGTCAGCTTTGACAGGACGCATGTGCCGGAGCTGTATCAGCGGTACGAGCAACAGGTGTGGGAGTGAGGGCCAAATGCGCGCTTTAGCGTTTTGGTAGTTCGTAGGCTTCGTCGGCGACGACGCCGGGCCAGCCTTCGGTAGGCGGCTTGAGGTGCAGCGTCCAGAGCACGCCTTGGCCGACAAGGCGGCGATATTCTTCGCGCCGCCAGTTCTCGTGGTAATGCAAAGCGCTAAAGCCAAACGACCGCCCGCCAGAACCGCGTTCCCACGCCCAGCAGACCGGATAAAGCTCGCCGTCGATCTTGGCCGATAACAGCGGCGTCAGGTGGCGCGCGTCGTCGATGAACTTCAGTTGATAATAGAACTCGTCCTTGATGGTGAAGTCGCGCAGGCCATGCGTGATCGGATGATCGGTGGCGACGATGTGGACATCGGTTTCTAAAAACTTGTACTTTCGATCTTCGCCACCATGGCAACCGCCGAGCAGCTTTTGAAAGCCGTCGATGTAGCGCGCGTCCTTAGTGCCGATCGCCCAGTGCAGTGCGACCATCCCACCGCCGCGTGACGCCAACCGGGCGAAGGCTTCGAGCCGTCGCGGATCGCCGTGGACCCATTTGGCCCCTTCGGCCAGATACAGGACGACGCCATCGGCATCTTCCAGCAGTTTGGGCCCGTCACTCCAGTCGCCGTCGGCACGAACTTGCTGAATGGTGATCTGATCGCTGAGCGGCGCGAGGGTCTGCTCGAGAACTTTCAGACCCGCGTAGTATTCGTGCGTCGTGGCGGCGTGCCCGTCGGGCCCTTGCCCGATGAGTAACAGCTTCTTCTTGCCCGGCGGATCGGCCGCGCTGGCACGCATGCAAAGCAGTGCGAGCGCGAGCGCCAGACCAAACCTAAAGAAGCGATGCATGGCGGAAGCGTCGAAGGTGAGAAGAAAGTGGGTATGAGAGTCTGAACCTATGGCTCAGACTCTCATACGCGGATGCCAAAGGATGCTACTTGGTGGCAACCTGGTTGATAGCGTCGCGGCCGTACTGCGCGACGACGTGATCGACATACTGCCGATCGGTCTCCGACAGACGATCTAGCGGGACCGTCGTGGTGCGGCCGGTGTCTTTCAGCAGACGCACCTTGCCATCGAGCACGACCAACAGTCGAGCTTCGATGGTGTACTCGCCAGTATCGTCGGTCCAGGCACGCCGGGGCAGATCCAAGCGGGCGCTGCCGAACGGATCGTCGCTCGGAGCGGCTGGCTGCTCGGCCGGCTTGAAGGCGTCGTCCGCGGCTTCGTCAGTCGCGGGCTCTTCGCTGGCCGGTTCGGCGGCCGGAGCGGGTTTCTCTGCCGGCAAATCTTTAAACAGGTCGTCGACATTCGTCTCCGCGGCCGGCTCGGCTGGCTGCGGGGCCGGAGTCGTTTCCGCCGGGGCGAACGGATCATCGGTCGCAGGCGTTTCGGCCGGCGCGGGCTCTGTCGCCGGCGCGGGGGCCCCAAACGGATCGTCCTCAGCCGGAGTTGTCGGAGGCGTAGCCGGCTTGGCCGGTTCAGTGGCAGGCTCGGCAAACGGATCTTCGTCGGCCGGAGCTGCCGGCTTGGGAGCGGGAGCAGGTTCCGCAAACGGATCTTCAGCAGCGGGAGTCGTCGGCGGAGTGGCTGGCTTCGCAGGCTCGGTTGCTGGCTCTGCGAAGGGATCTTCGTCGGCGGGAGCCGCAGGCTTTGGTTCCGGCTTGGGAGCAGGCGCAGGTTCGGCAAACGGATCTTCAACAGCCTCGGGCGCTGGTGCTGGCTTGGGAGCAGGTGCTGGGGCTGGCTCTGCGAACGGGTCTTCCTCAGCTGGTGCAGGCGCAGGCTTCGGAGCCGGAGGAGCTTCTGGCTTGGGAGCAGGTGCCGGTTCAGGAGCCGGCGCGGGTGGTTCTGGCGCGGGAGCAGGTGCGGGAGCTGGCGGCTCGGGCGCTGGAGCAGGAGCCGGGGCAGGTTCTGGCGCAGGAGCGGGCGCTGGTTCGGGTGCTGGTTCCGGCGCAGGCACCGGTTCGCGCGCTGGAGGTTCTGCAGGCGGCGGCTCGGGAGCCGGCGCAGGCTCTGGCGCAGGGGCCGGAGCTGGTGGCTCGGCGTCAGGCGGAGGAGGCGGTGGCGGCAACGGCGCGGGGTTTGGCTCAGTGTTCGAAGGTGGTGGAGGCGGCACGTTATCGAGGGCTCCGCCACCCGCGGTGCCGCCCGATCCGCCGAGCGCACCATGACTTTCGCTTCCAAGTCCCCCGATTACCGCACCATCGCAGCAGGCGGGTTGGCAAGCGACTGGCGGGCAATAGACGGGAGCACAGCGAGCTCGACGCCAACGACACGCAAACGCGGTGTTGAACGACATCAACGCCACCGTCGCCCACACCAAGGAGATTTTCAGAACTCGTCCATACCGTCGAGACATAGCGTGCAGCCTCCGAAGATGGCAGGGCCAGCGGCGAACTTCGAGATTCGCGCAGCTTGCCCGAGAAGCAGGTTCCAAGTGAAAACCCCGTCGCGCAGAACGCGCGCGGAGGTTTGCGGATCATGCAAACGTTTCTTCCATGCTACCGCCGGTTGCATCCAGCCGCAAACATTTATGC
>JAEZGD010000060.1 GCA_023417165.1 Planctomycetota bacterium | reverse complement strand
GCGCATTGGGCGCGCGAGCGCTTTGCCGATGCTGGCGAGATCGAGTTCCACTGGTCGGGACAAGTGATGGAAACAGTCGACGGACTGGCCTTTATCGGCCGCAATCCTGGTGACAAAGAAAACGTCTACATCTGCACCGGCGACTCCGGCATGGGCATGACGCATGGCACCATTGCCGGCATGTTGATTTCCGACCTGATCCTGGGCAAGGAGAACGCCTGGGCGAAGTTGTACGATCCGGCGCGCAAGCCGGTCGGTGCGATTGGCGATTTCCTCAAAGAGAATCTCAACGTCGCCGCGCAATACACCGCCTGGCTCACGCCTGGCGATGTCAAGGATGAGAGCGAGATTACGCAAGGCTGCGGCGCGGTGATGTGGCAAGGCATGCACAAGGTCGCCTGCTATCGCGACGACAGCGGCACGCTGCACAAGATGACCGCCGTCTGTCCGCACTTGCAATGCATCGTGCAGTGGAACGACGCCTCCAAAACCTGGGACTGCCCCTGCCACGGCTCGCAATTCAGCGCTACCGGCCAAGTCCTCAACGGCCCCGCGAATAGCGATTTGAAGCCGATGGATAGCTAGTTGCCACTCCCTGTGCCACTGCTGGCTTCGTCCAGCAGTGCTGAATACTAAGTTCGGTTCGCCTTTCGGCCTCGCATAGCCATCAGGCCTTTTGAAAGCTGCCTGTCCTTGAAATGCAAGCGACTTCCAAAAGGCCTGATGTTCTATCCTTGCTCGCCAAGTGCTCACCACTCGGCACTGCTGGATAAAGCCAGCAGTAGCACACTGCGAACGTCGGCAAAGCTTAATGATCTTGACTGGTTAGCAGTCGCTGGGTAGTTACCCCCCTGGCTTCGAAGCATATCGCCATGCGGGGAAACGGACTATGCGAGTCGCGCCTTGGGTGAATGTAGCAGTGCTGGCATTGCTAGTGGGAACCTGTCTTGCCGCTCATCGCAGTGCGAAAGGGCAAATGCCTGCTGGTCCGTTGAAGGACTGTCTCATGCCTGTGCAGGATACCTCTTTACCGTCGAATGAGGATTCGCAGGAAGTGTTGGATCTAAGGCCGTTGTTTTCGGGATTCCGGCGAGATCCAGGTCCGGACGTCAAGATGCGAACATTCGAACTTATGGTCGATGATGCCCCAACGTCAGATACCGCGAAGCGAAAGTATTTCCTGACGTGTCGCGAGCGGCTATTGGAATTGAAAGAGAACCCGGGCCCACCTGTGGAATTCAGGTTCGATGTTAGCGGCGACGACGAACAATCGGAGCGGCCCATTTTTGTCCTCCCGGCATTTGACTCTTTAATCAGCTCTGTGCGGAAAAAGCCAGCCGCGAGCGAGTTCATCGGAGATAAAGTTATTGACGCCATCTCACAAGCCCGTGACGATGAGCAGATCAAAGGATTTGACCTGTACATCGAAGTGGAAAACGGACGCGTCACCTTGGAAGGTGATGTCATATCCGTCGAGCAGCAACGACGCGTCAAGAGCATCCCCGAAGTGCGGCGGCTGGTGTATCGGGTAACTGTGCGTCAGCCTGAGAGGTAGGCAACGTCTGGCCGCTGCTATTCGATTTGTGGACATATTGAACGGGGCCGAAACACCTCATGCAGACCAAACGTTGCCATACCGCTTGGAATATCGCACTGGGGGTACTTACTCTTGGACTAGCGGTATGCGTCTATTTCAGTGTCTATATGCTGAGAGGAGAACGGGAGGAAGCGACGAGGATGAACGGGCGGAGAGTTATCATCTGCACCTTTCCTTCCGCATGGGAGGCAATGCTGGCTAAGCCCTGCGCCATAGTAGAAAGCTGCCTCCTTGGGCGCGAGGTATACCCTGACCATCCGTACCGAATGGATATCGTCCTCTGGGAGATCAACGGAGCGCTGGTACTTGATGATGAACCACTAACAGCAGACTCGTTTCTGCCCTAAGCACGCCGGGCGTGCGCCGGTTGGACGAGCAATCAGTGGCACCCAGCAAAATGTTTTCTTCCGCGTTACGATAGGGACATGGAAGAAAATCGTGACACCACGTCGGAGAACGCCTGCTTTCAAGCACTTTCGCAGTTGAAGTGGCCTGAGGAGTTCGTGGTTGAGTATCACGATGGCCAGCAAGAACGCTTGTTGAGAGGCGAGGGCGTTGGCGTGATGCCCCCTGCCGACGATCCGGAGGAGATTGGCGGCTTCATGGGCGATGTTCCTCCGAAGCATCCTCAGAATCAGAAACGCATCGGTCGTTTCGTGCGTTTCTCTGGGCTGCGTGCCATCTACGACAAGCAGGGAAAACGATTGTGGCCCTGAGCAGCATCCTCCGCGGAAGGGGCGTCGCAGTAAATAGTTGAATCTCGGGGCGCGGGTGCGGTATGCTGACGCTTTGTGCCCGCCTGTCCCATCCCCTCCCTTCCGCGAGCCTGTTATGAACACACAGCCCGAGCGCAGTTGCTCTGATTGCAACGGTGTCGATCGTCGCACCTTTATTCGCGCGGCCGGTGCTGCCGCGGCCATCACGGCGGTGGCTCCCGCCTGGTATGGCAATCATTTTGTGCATGCCGCTCCCAGCAGCGAAAGCGCGGCCGAAACCGCCGTCGCCCGCTTCTTTCAATCGCTGTCGGACGAGCAGAAGAAGACCATCGCTTTTCCGTTCGATCACGAACTGCGCACGCGGCTGAATGCCAACTGGCACATCACCAAGCCGACGATCGGCGACAAGTTTTATTCCGACGAGCAGCGCAAGGTCATCGACGAGATCATTCGCAAGATCACCTCGGAAGATGGCTACGCCCGGCTGGTCGAGCAGACTGAATACGACGACGGCGGCTTTATTGCCTATAGTGTGGCCGTGTTCGGCACGCCAGGCAGCGGCAAGTTCCAGTGGGAACTGACCGGACGCCACCTGACGATGCGAGCGGACGGCGACAGCGTCGATCAAGCTGCCTTCGGTGGTCCGATCGTTTATGGCCACGGTGAAGAGGATGCCAAGAGCAACCTCTATCACTACCAGACCAAAAAGGTCAACGAAGTCTTCGGCGCACTCGACGCCAAGCAGCACGCCAAGGCGCTCGTTAAGCAAGCTCCCAGCGAAACGGCCGTCAAGCTGCAAGGCGAGAAAGGCACGTTCCCCGGCATTGCGGGCAGCGAACTATCGGCCGATCAAAAGGGCCTGGTCGAAGCGACGCTGAAGGTTCTGCTGGCTCCGTATCGCCAGGAAGATGTCGACGAAGTCTTCGCGATCCTGAAGAACGGCGGCGGACTCGACAAGCTGCACTTCGCTTTCTATCAGCAAGGCGATCTCGATACCGACAAGGTGTGGGACATCTGGCGCGTCGAAGGGCCGTCGTTTGTGTGGCACTTCCGCGGCGCGCCGCACGTGCACGCGTATATCAACATCGGCGGCGTGAAGGCGTAGTGGCCTATTGCCTTGCGAAGTTCCTACGGGTCGCCTGCCGGGCGGCCCGTTCTTATTGGCGTGCGAAAGATCACCCATGGCGGACGACCGTGCGATGGTGATTGTCTGGCGCGTCTGGGAACGCTGCTCGCTGGGCTGTGCGTTTTGTGGATACAGTCGGGAACTGCCAGGCAAGCGTTTGGTCGCCGATCCGCAGCAGATCGTGCGTTTCGCCCGGGTGCTCGCCGAGGTGCAGCAGCAGGCAGGGCGAGCGCTGCTAATTAGCTGGCTAGGCGGCGAGCCGCTCGATTGGCCCGAGCTTCCCGGCCTCAGCCGCCACTTGCACCGCGACTTGCAACTTTTGCTAAGCGTGACGACAAACGGCTTGCCGTTGGAAGTGCCGCGCGTGCGCGAAAGTTTGCTGCACGACTATGCCGAATTGACGATTAGTCTCGATGGCTGTGCCGAATTTCACGATGCCGTGCGCAAATTGCCAGGCTTGACGGCGCGGGTGCGGCGCGGAGTACAGCAGCTGCAATCGCAGGCGTCCTCTTTGCTCCTTCGCGTCAATACGGTGCTGATGCGCGGCAATATCGAAGGTTTCCCCGAGTTTTGCGAAGAAATGGCGGCGTGGGGCTTTCAAGAGCTGACATTCAATCAGCTTGGCGGGAACGATCGGCCTGAGTTTTATCCGGAGAATCGCCTGCTGCCAGAGCAGGTCGAGCGTTTTCTCGCCCAGCTTCCCGACCTGCAACAAAAAATGGCCGAGCATGGCCTCGCGATTCGCGGCGCGCCGCGTTATTTGCAGCGGATCGTGGTGACCACGCGCGGCGAACGCCTAGCGATCGAAGATTGTCATCCTGGTAGCGAATTCCTGTTTATTGACGCCGCAGGGCGGATCAGCCCGTGCAGTTTCTCGAGCGCCGCGTATGGAATCCCGCTGGATGAAATTGATTCGCCCGCGGAATTCCTTAGACTAACGCAGCGATTTCGCGACCTGCGCCGCCGCCAGCGCATTGGTGCGTGCGACGATTGCCACGCCACGCACGTGTTCGAGAAGTTTCGCAGCGGCGCGCTGGCGGACCAGGAAGAATCTTGCGAAGGGTAGCTATGCTCGGCAAGCTGTTTCAACGCGTTTCGGAAGCGCCCACCAATCCGCATCCTCGTCCCGCGCCGAAGGAGTTCGACGTCGCGGACTTGTATCGCGGTCCGGTCGACGTGGCCGATGAAACGCCCGGCGGGGCGCTGGCGCTCGACGAAAAGCTGCGCCAGGCGTACTTCTGGATCATCAACCAGGCGGTGATCAGTCCCTTCTACGACATCGAGTACAACGAAGGGCCGTCGCAAACGTTCACGTTCGGCGATACGCAAAGCAAAGTGAACTTCCCTTCGGGGCAAAGTTATTGCAGCTTCGTGCTGTTACCACTGTTGACGTTCGCGGTCCGCGCGAAATGTTTGCTGGTCGGCGGACCGGGACGCGGCAAGACCACCAGCGCCATCTTGATGGGCGTACTCGCCGGATATTCGCTGCGCGATGTTCGCCGGGCGATTCAAAAAGGCCAGCCGCAGATGACTATCGCCGACTTGCTCGGCAGTCCGCTGCCCGCCGATCTCGTCCAGGCGCGAAGTCTCGACCAGATTGGCATCGGCTGGCGCAAGTGGTTAGGCATGCGCGTCAAGATCATCGACGAATACAATCGCATTCCCACGCGCACCCAGTCGGCACTGCTGACGCTGATGGCCGACAACTACGCAGAACTGTACGACCAAACGTACGAATGCCCTGACGCCGCGTGGTACTTAACCGCGAACGACGACGCTGGCGGCGGCACCTACCAGGTGATCGAAGCGCTGCGCGACCGGATCGACATTGTGGTCAAGGCGCTGCACTTCAACGCGCGCTTCTTGGGCGATTTGCTGGCGAGGATTGAAGCCGGCATTCGTCCGGAAGAGGTCGTGCCGGGGCAAATCATTTTTTCGGAAGCCGAAGGCAATCAACTGCTTCGCGGCTT
>JAEZGD010000739.1 GCA_023417165.1 Planctomycetota bacterium | reverse complement strand
AGGTACTGCTGGTCGGCGACAAGGTGATAGGCCGCGTCACCAGCGTTTGCTGGTCACCGAAAGTGCAAGCGTCGCTCGCGCTCGCTTATGTCCGTCGCGAGCATTGCGCGGTAGGGACGAAGTTAGTGGAAGGCGAAGTGATAGCGCTAACGCCGTCGTCGCCCTAAGGGTCTCCGATGAAGCTTCGCATCCAACAGATATCGCTGCGCGACTTCTTGTTGGGTGTTGGCATCTTCGGAGCGGCGCTGGGCGTCCTGGCGCATGCCCAGGCGAATCCTGATCATTGGCCCGAGATTTTGCCGCCGAGCCGCATTCCTCAAGGCGTTGTTGAAGGCACGCTGACGGCGATCGGCCTCACGTTGCTGGTTGTCGCGTATCGCTATCAGGCGCGCGGTTGGTGGCGACTGGCGCGCATGGGCGCGTCACTAGTGGGTGCGATTTGTTTGTGGTTCGCGGCAGTCGATCTCTGCCATCAAGTACATTGGTGCCAGCGGTGCGATTTGCACTATCACACCATCGAGGTTCGCTCCTATCGCTGGCCTCTATGGCAGCGACGCAGCGATAACCACAGCGATTATCTCAGCGAGATCGCGACCGATCTGGGCGTTCCCTGCCAGCATCCCTATCGGACGGAGACGCTGCTTCGCCTGTGGGGATTCGCACTTCCCCATCCGGCCGTCGGCGGGACGTGCGGATTTAGCGACACCGGAGCCTATGCGGATCTTCGCCCCTACGTGCTGGAAATGGCGACAGAGAATCCCGACTTGCCGGCCGAGTTTGCACGCCAAGCGCTCGACGAGCAGGACCGCGACTACATCAAGCAATTCTTTCGCGAGATTCACGCTCGGCATGAAGCGGCCGAAGGAGCCAGCGAATAGGCCACAGGCTGGATGCCAGCCTCCTGCTCACTCGTACTCATGCCGGCCAAACGTAGGTCGTGAGCAGGTACCACTGCGCGGCGGTGACGGCAATGCAGGCCGCGAAGAATCCCAGCATCTTAAAGCCATGGCCGGGATCGTAATCGTCCTCTCCTTCCCAAAAGACATACTGCAAGATCGGTGGCACGAACGCCTGCTTCAGGAGGTAGACGATGCTCTCGTAAAACGATTCCACACCGTCTTCAGGCTGATCAAAGACAAGCCAGCCGATGAAAAAGTACACGGGGATGTTCAGGAGAATCAGCACCGCAATCAGCATCGCTTGTCCCTTTCAGCACGCTGCCTGAACGAAAAAGCCCGCGTCGAACGACTACAGTGCAGCATTCGACGCGGGCGTTAAATTATTGGCAGGCCTGTTAAAGCCGATCAATCCTCATCCCCGCGCAGCTTCGCCAGGACGCCGTAGTCTTCGAGCGTGCTGGTGTCGCCGATGGTTTCTTTGCCGCTGGCGATGTCACGCAACAGGCGACGCATGATTTTGCCGCTGCGCGTCTTGGGCAGCGCGTTGGTGAAGCGAATGTCGTCGGGCTGGGCGAGCGCGCCGATCTCTTTGCGGACGTGCTGCTTCAGCTCGTCCTTGAGCGCTTGGCTGGGTTCGACGTTTTTGAGCGTCACGAACACGGCCACTGCCTGGCCCTTCAGGTCATCGGGGCGACCGACAGCGGCGGCCTCGGCGACGTTGGGATGGCTGACCAGCGCGCTTTCGACTTCGATGGTGCTGAGCCGGTGACCGCTGACGTTGATCACGTCGTCGATACGGCCCATGATCCAGTAGTAACCATCCTTGTCGAGGCGGGCGTTATCGCCGGCCAGGTACTTGCCAGGGATCTTGCTCCAGTACTGCTCTTGATAGCGTTCGTCGTCGCCCCAAATGCCGCGCAGCATGCCGGGCCACGGATGGGTCATCACCAACCAACCGCCATGATTGACCGGCACTTCGTTGCCCTGTTCATCGACAATGGCTGGCAGAACGCCTGGCAGCGGCTTGGTGCAACTGCCGGGCTTGGTGGCAATGGCTCCAGGCAGCGGCGACATCATGATGCCGCCCGTCTCGGTCTGCCACCACGTATCGACAATCGGGCAGCGTTCTTTGCCCACCAGGCGGTGATACCACATCCAGGCTTCGGGATTGATGCCTTCGCCCACGGTGCCTAGCAGGCGCAAGCTCGACAAGTCGTGCTTGAGCACATGCTGATCGCCCCACTTGATGCAGGCGCGAATCGCGGTCGGCGCGGTATAAAGAATGTTGACGCGATACTTCTCGATGATCTCCCAGAAGCGATCTTCCGCTGGGAAGTTCAGCGCGCCTTCGTACATCAGCACGGTCGAACCGGCCGAGAGCGGTCCATAGACCACATAGCTATGCCCGGTGACCCAGCCGCAATCGGCGGTGCACCAATAAATATCCTGATCGCGGTGATCGAAGACCCATTCGAAGGTCTTCTTGGCAAACAGGTTGAAGCCGGCGGTGGTGTGGCGAATGCCCTTCGGCTTGCCGGTCGAACCGCTGGTATACAGGATGAACAGCGTGTGCTCGCTATCGAGCGGCTCGGCGGGGCAATCGGCCGACGCGTAATCGGTGAGTTCGTGCCACCAGTGATCACGGCCTTCTTTCATGTGCACGTGATTGTTGGCGCGGCGCAAGACAATGGTTTGCTCGACCGTGGGGCTCTTGGCCAGCGCTTGATCGACCGTGTCTTTCAGCGAGAGCAGCTTGCCGCGGCGCCACGAGCCGTCGCTGGTAATCACCATGCGCGCCTTGGCGTCGTTGTTGCGATCGGCGATTGCTTCGGCCGAGAAGCCCGCGAAAATCACGCTGTGCACCACGCCAATGCGCGCGCAGGCCAGCATCGCGATCACCAGTTCCGGCGTCATCGGCATATAGATCGAGACGACGTCGCCAGGCTTCAGGCCGCGTGACTTCAGTACGTTGGCGAACTTGCAAACTTCCGTGTGCAATTGCTGATAGGTCAGCGTGCGCGTGTCGCCGGGCTCGCCTTCCCACAGGATGGCCGCTTTGTTGCGGCGCTCGGTTGTCAGATGGCGATCGAGGCAGTTGTACGAAGCGTTGGTCTTGCCGCCGACGAACCATTCGGCCACCGGCACGTTCCAGTTCAGCACCTGGGTGTAAGGTTCGAACCAGTGCAGTTCGTCCTTCGCCAGTTTGTCCCAGAACGCGACGGGATCGCGTTTGGCTTCTTCGTACAGGATTTCGTATTCGGCCAGCGAGCCGATACGCGCCTGCGCGGCGAACTCCTGCGGCGGGGGAAAGAGCCTTGTCTCCTGCATCACCGAATCGATACTGCCGCTCGCGTCCGCCATAGCCGCCTCGAAGGAACCTGAATTCACCCGGAAAAACCAGGATTCTAGGTTGCCTTGTGAGGGGTTGTCAAACGCACGGCACAATCCGCATCGCAGTCAAAGCGGCTGGAACCTTCGCAAACTGGCGCGCAACGGGGGCTTCGCCGCCCTTTTCAACCAGCGCGGGGGGCACGAGTGCTCGAAGCAAGCAGTCTTGGAACACGCAGCACTTGCCTTGTTCGCGCACGGCGATAAGAGCCGCCGATAGCGATTGAGAAGGCGGCGCGGATTCAGGGAGCTGACGCTCCCCGCTCAGGTGTGAAGCTGGCGCGGCCGTGACGATTACTTGGCCGACAACAGTTCTTGGATTTTGGCGTCTAGCCCTTCGGGCTCGCCATCCCACGACTGGACCAGCGCGCCGCTGCGATCGTAGAGCCGATAGTGCGGCACGGCGGCGTTCAGGCCGAAGGCTTCCAT
>JAEZGD010000549.1 GCA_023417165.1 Planctomycetota bacterium | reverse complement strand
CGTGACGACCATGCAGGCCAAAGGGGCGCGCATCATTCACGAATACGACGTCCGTCGGGGGGAGGACCACATTTGCAAAGGCCGCACGGTCGTCGCGTGCATCAATCGTCAGGGTCGCGTGCAACGGCTGCCCGCGTGGCTTTTGCCCGACCAGGAGGCGTCGGCCGCCGATTCGGCTGATTGAATCGAGTAGGCAGCAGCAGTTACTATGAAAGTCTGACTTATCCACCCGGCGGATGATGGGCAGGACCGCCCTGGCGATTGGTTCTCCATGTCTATATTGCAGTTTGCATGTCCGCAGTGTGCCGGGCAATTTCAGACCGATAGCGCCTTTGCCGGGCAAACGGTGGCTTGCCCTCATTGCAGCACCGGCGTGACGTTACCTCCGCTGGATTCGAGTGGACCGCCGCCGTTCGACTCCCCTGCTCCGCCCTCCTTCGGCGGCGAGCCCATGTCGCTGGCCTGTCCATTTTGCGGCGGTGGATTCTTGCTGCCGCCCGAACTCGCCGGGCAGCAGGTCGCCTGTCCGCACTGCCAGCAAGCCGTGGCCGCGCCCGCATTCGAACCGCAAATCTCAGCCGCTCCTCCGCTGCCACAGCCACCACCCAGCTTCGAAGCTCCGCCGCCGGCACCAGCTTCGTCGATGTACCCGCCCGGCTGGGAGCCGCCGACCTCCGCCCCGCCTAGCCTAGCGCCACCAAGCTTTTCGCCCAACATGCCCGAGGTCAATCTCTATCCGCCGGGCATGGGCCCAAGCCCGGTCGAGCCAGCGCCAGCATTTCAGCCGCCCGCACCTTCGAAACCAGCACCTTCGAAGCCCGCCCCCACAAAGCCAGCAGTATCGAAGCCTGCATCGAGTAAGCCAGCACCCGAAAAGCCTGCGGTTCCCGCGCCATCACCCAAGCCGAAGCCGCAGCGACCAGCCGCGCCGCAACCGACAGATTTGTTGCCTCCGGGCTCGTCCGAAGCGCCGGCCAGCGCGCCGCTGAAGCAAGTGGCTTTGCCTGAAAAAGAGATGGCAGAGCAGATGCGCGAGCTGAAGCGTCCCCCACCGCCCGAGCGCGGCCCTGGCGATGCGGTGTTGATTCCGACCGAAGAAGGCAGCTATGTCGCGCTGCATGAACCGGTAAAAACCGTCGGCAGCGGCGCCACGGAGCGCGAGCTGCGCGTGCTCTCGCCCGAGGAAAAACAGCAGCGGCGGCTGATTCGCAATATCGTGATGTACACGTTTGCATTGCTGATTCTGATTGCGACATTCATCCTGCTCACCCGGCTGTAATGCCGCTCGCCCAAGCTATCGGAGTTTGGCGAGATCCACTATATTGGTGGCCAGAATCAAAACGCACTTCGCATAGGTCAGGCTTGCGCCTGACAATGTCATGGCACGGTATGTAGTCCGATTCGGCACCATGCGGATGCTCGGCGTGTTTGCCACGCGCGGCGGCGACAAGTTCGCGCGCGGAGGCAAAGTTATCGCCCGCACCAATCGTGGCCTGGAAGTTGGCGAGGTGTTGTGCGAAGCGACCGACGAAGTCGTCGCCCAAATGCAAGATCCACCCCACGGCCAGATCCTGCGCGACATGACTCCGGAAGACGCCAACGAGTGGCACCATCTGGAACAAACCGAGCACGACGAATTTGAACGCTGCCGCGCGCATGTCGAGAAGCTCAATCTGCCGATGCAGCTCGTCGATATCGAGCACGTCTTTGGCGGCGAGCGGATTGTCGTCTATTACCTTTCGGAACAGCGGGTGGATTTTCGCGAGTTGGTCAAAGCGCTGGCGGCGGACTTTCAGACCCGCATCGAGATGCGTCAGATCGGCGTCCGTGACGAAGCCAAGCTGCTGGCCGACTATGGTGACTGCGGCAAGCCGGTGTGCTGCAACACGCATCTGATCGAGATGCCGCCCGTCTCGATGAAGATGGCCAAGCTGCAAAAAGCCACGCTCGATCCGACGAAGATTTCGGGACGCTGCGGCCGTTTGAAGTGCTGCTTGCGTTATGAGTACGACACGTACGAAGAGCTGCAGAAAGAGCTGCCGCCGATCGGCTCGGACATTGTCACCGCCAACGGCCGCGCCCGAGTGCTCAATCAAGAAATTCTCTCGCAACAGCTTTTGATTCAGTCGGAAGACGACCGGCGCATGTTAGTGCACGTGTCGGAGGTGCTCTCGGTCACCAAAGCGGGAAGCGGCCGTCGCTAATCTCTGCTTTGTCATTGCTTACTTTTGTTATCTTCCCCATGCCTGATTCGACTCATCCTCTCCTCCAGCTATTGCGCGACGATCCTCGGTTCAAGATCGATGCGTATCAGTTCGTGCGCGACGCCTTGGCGTATGCGCAAGAGGTGCTGGAGATGGGGACGGAAACGCCCACCGACTTGACGCAAGAAGAAGAGACCGATGCCGATTGCGCGCGCGTCGAAGCGCACCTGACCGGCCAGCAATTGTGCGAAGGCATTCGCCAGTACGCGCAAGAGCAGTACGGCCTGATGGCCAAGACCGTGCTCAATAGCTGGGGCATTCAGCGCACCGGCGATTTTGGCGATATCGTCTATAACCTGATCGAGATCGGCTTGATGAAAAAATCGAAGACCGATCGCCGCGAAGATTTCGACGACGTCTACGATTTTGATACCGCTTTCCGCGAACAGTTCTCGATCGAGCGGCCGGCCCCCTAATCGCATGTCTAAAGTCAAGCCAACCGCTGCGCCGCGTCCTGTGATTGTCGCGAATCCGCCGCGCCCCAATCGTACGCTGCTGACGATCAGCATGGTTGCGTGGTGCGCGTGGCTGGGCTTCTTGATCTGGCTCGCCTGGCGGCTTTCGTAATCATCACCGCCCAGGCAAGGAAGCGTACATGTATTTAATCGGTACGGACGAAGCCGGTTATGGGCCGAACCTTGGCCCGCTGGTGGTCAGCACCACACTGTGGCGCGTTCCCGATCATGTGGCCGATGACTTATATCCCGCGCTTGCGGACGCCGTAACGCCGGGCCCCGTGGCCAAGCACGATCGCTTGTGCGCGCCGATCGCCGACTCGAAGCGGCTGTATAGTTCGGGCGGGACTTGGGAGCAATTAGAGCTGGGTTTGTTAGCGGCTTTGGGAGCGTGTGGCCAAACCTTTCGCACCTGGCGCGAAGTCTGGGCGGCGTTATCGCCGACGCAACTGGCACTGTTGGAGCAAGAGCATTGGTGCGCCGCTTTTGACATGCCAACGCCGCATGCCGCCGACGCTGCGCACATCGAACAGTTGGTCGCGCGACTCTTGGCAGCAGGAGAGCAAAGCGGCGTTCAGTTGCAAGCCGTGGCTTCGCGTCCGGTATTTGCCGCCGAGTTCAACGCGCTGATCGATCGCTTCGACAACAAGAGCTCCGTCCTGGCGCACGTGACGCTGGAACAGATTCAGAAGCTGGTGGAAGCGACTGGGCCCGAGGAGCCGGTCTTGGTGCATTGCGACAAGCTCGGCGGGCGCAACAGCTATGCCGCGTTGCTACAGCACTTCTTCCCCGACTACCTCATCGAGGTTCACCACGAAGGACGCGAGAAAAGCATCTATCGTTTCGGCCCGACGCAAAAGCGCGTCGAGATTCGCTTTGTCGCCAAAGGCGATCACTTCCTGCCTGCGGCGCTCGCGTCGATGGCCTGCAAGTATCTGCGCGAACTGGCGATGCATGCCTTCAATGGCTTTTGGCGGCAGCACGTGCCCGATCTAAAGCCGACCGCCGGGTATCCCGAAGACGCCAAGCGTTTTAAACGCGACATCGCCGCCGCGCAAGCCAAGCTCGGCATTGCCGACGAAGTTTTGTGGCGCAAGCGGTAATCAACTACCGCGACGCGCGAGCGAGGAACGGGCTATGCTCGGGCCCGATGGTCGCCGTGAGTTCCACGCATGGTTGCTCGCGCCGTTCATGTACGCCCGGCGACGATAGGGCGCACACATAACTCTTCCCTCGTTGGCGAGTCGGGCTAGTGAGGGAACAGCAAGAATCGCTTGCTAAGCGAACAATGCCTGCAAGCAAATCTTCGACCACGTTTCGAACTGGTCGAGTTCCGCCAGTAGTTCTTCGAGCGGGCGGAAGCCTGTTTGGCAAATGTCGGTCTCGCGCGGTTCGACCGCGGGCTGCTCGACATCGAAAATATGCACCACGCCGAGGTGGACGCGACCGACTTCGGTTTCGTCGTCGTTGATCAGCCCGACGCACTCCTCGCGATACGGCGTGTTGATAGCGACTTCTTCGGCTAGTTCGCGACGCAAGCCTTCTTCATATGGCTGGCTGCCCACCGCGGCCGCGTCGTCCGACGAGATGTGGCCGCCGATGCCGACGCTGCGTTTGGCGTGCAAGCGAGTCTCGCCTTGGCCTTTGCCACGCGTGTACTGAAACAACGAGACGCGCCCTTCGGCATCGCGGTGCCGAAAGATCACGTAGGGAATCAACTGCTTGAAGCTGGGGTCCTGCTCCATCTGGCCGCGCGGGCGATAGCTGATAAACGCAGGCTGAAGCAGGCCGGTCAGATAGCGATCGATCTCGCGGGAAAAGCCTTGAAAGTGGCCGATCTTGTGAAATTCCGCGGTCGGCACCACTAACACGTGCTCGGTGTGCACCTGCGACATCAAACGCTCCTTGGCGACAGGGATCTGTTGGCAACGCCGTAGGATACGGGCGATCCTATCGGGTTGGCAAGGACCAAGTCGGCAAGTACGACTTCCGAACCACTCTACACTTGCCCCCCCACATGCGCCACAATAGGCGGCATGCCCAAGACCGACTACCTTCGTCATACGCACCACGAGTTTCTCGAAGCATCGGCCGACGCCATTGCCAACGCGTCGCTGCAAGTGATCCTGGGCCAACTGAGCGACACGCTCGGGCAAACGAATCGCGAAGCGTGGCAACAG
>JAEZGD010000510.1 GCA_023417165.1 Planctomycetota bacterium | reverse complement strand
ACCGAGTACCCGTGGGGCTGGGTAATCTTTTGGGGCTCGCGACGCTTTTTGGTCACCGGCGTTCCGTATGACCAAATCGCCGGGAATGGGCCCTTCATCGTCAATCGCCGCACCGGCGAAGTGCGTTCCACCTGCACCGCCCTGCCGATTGAACACCATGTCGAGTTGTATCAAGATGAACTCGACTTGCAGCGCGGCGGATGGAAGTTGCGTATCGATGAATCCGTCGACAATTTTCTGTTTGTTTCCTGTCGCCTCCGCGCACTCACCGAGGTCTCGCTGGCCGAGTTGCGAGAGCTCAAGCAACGGTTGCCTGGCGTTTGGCGCAGCGGAACGCGCCGAGAGATCGAACCGCTACATCAGCAGGCGGAGGCCAGCGGCGTGCGCTGCACGCTTCTGCCGCCAGACGGTCAGGACTAGTCGAATGACGAAGATCGAAAGTCCAATGTCGAGGGAATGACGAAGCACGAATGACCAATGACCAATGACCAATGACCAATGACCAATAACAACCCGCCAAGAAATGAAAAAAGTCCGGGCGGCTCACATTAAAGGAGCCAGCGCCGGACCTTTCGTCCCCCCCTGGGATGTGCGACTTCCATGTCTGCTTCGTCGCCGTGCCTTGCATGCGTCCCTTCATGCGGCCTTCATCAGCGGCGACGCATAAGTTATCGACCACGCCGCGTCACAACTTTGGCAATCTTTGCCGATTGTTCCGGTCGTACGGCCACGATCACCGCTGCCCTCGCCTAGTCCCTCTACTCTCCACTCTCTACCCTCCACTGCTCACTAACCACTCCCCACTGCTCTCCTCTTCACCTCCCGCCACGATTTCGCTACAGTCCGCGCGCTTGCGCCAGGCACTCGCACGAGTCGCCAGCATGCTAGCGCCAGCACATTACGTTTCGCTTTCGAAACGTATTGGAGTCAACAAACTGTAGCGATTGTTCCGATTCTGACGGGACAGGTAATGGTCTCGTCCGACGCGAAAAGGAGTTCGCCGTGTCTAAGTCAGGCGATCGTGGTTCGATGCTCAGCATTCTCGGCAGCCTGGGCTGGCCGATTATTCTGGGGTCGTGGGCGACCGGCATGCTGTACCTCTTGATGTACAAGGGGCCGCTCGACTATCCCATCCTGCATCGCTATTTCGCGGGCCACCCGGTTTGCTACTTCGAAACCGGCCTGGCGATCATTGGTCTCTTCGCGCTGCTGTTCAAAGCCGCCGAAGTCTTCGGCCACTATCGCGCGCTCGGCGTGGTCAAACTCGAACCGATCCCGCCGCGCGGGCAACGACTCGGAGACGCCTCGCGCCTGATCGACGACCTCGAACAACAGTACTCGCCCAAGATGCGGCAATCGTATCTGGGCCGCCGTCTGCGCGACGCTCTGGAACACATCGAGCGCTCCGGCAGCGCCAACTCGCTCGATGGCGAACTGAAATACCTCTCGGACATGGACGCCGCGCGCCAGCAAGATACCTATGGCTTGGCGCGAATCGTGATCTGGGCGACGCCGATGCTCGGCTTCCTCGGCACCGTCATGGGTATCACCCAAGCGCTCGGCGACTTGGATCCGGCGCAACTGGCCGCCGATGTGCAGAACGCCATGAAAGGGCTGCTCGCCGGCCTCTACGTCGCCTTCGATACCACGGCGCTCGCGCTCATGTTGTCGATGGGCCTGATGTTCCTGCAATTCTTGATCGAACGTTTCGAGACGCAGGTCCTCTCGGCGGTCGACATCCGCGCCAATGAAGAACTGATCGGCCGCTTCGAACAAGTCGGCGCTTCGCACGATCCGCATGTCGCTTCGATCGAGCGCATGAGCCACGCGGTCATGCAGGCGGTCGAGTCGCTCGTCGAACGCCAGGCGACGCTGTGGCAAGAGACGATCGGCGCGGCCCATCAACAGTGGAGCCAGGTCGTCGGCGTCTCGACCGAACAGGTGCAAACCGCGCTCGCCACAAGCTTGCACCAATCGTTGTCGCATCACGCGTCCGAAATGGCCAAGATCGAACGCACCTCGGCCGACACCGTGCAAGCGCGCTGGCAACAATGGCAGGCCGCGCTGTCCGAAAGCGCACGTCTGTTGCATGCTCAGCAGCAAGAAATGACGCGCCAAGGCGAGCTGCTGAACAACGCGCTCTCTGCCACCGCCGACGTCATGAAGCTGGAACAAGCCCTCAATAGCAACCTGTCGGCGCTGGCAGGCAGCAAGAACTTTGAAGACACGGTGATGAGCCTCTCGGCGGCGATTCACCTGTTGAATACGCGGTTGTCGTCGACGCACGAAACGCGTCAGGTCGAACTTAAGTCCTCGGTGCAAGGTCGCGCGGCATGAGCAGGCGAGGTCGCGGCAAGCCTCAGGTTGGCGTGGCGCTCTTTCCGTTCCTCGCCGTGCTGATTTGCACGATGGGGGCGCTGATCGTGCTGTTGCTCTTGGTCATGCAACAGGCCAAGGTCAACGCCAACACGATCGCCATCACGCCTACTTCGCTGCCAGAACAGCCGCAAATCGACGAAGCAGCGCTGCGCCAGCAGATCGAAGACGCCGACTGGCGGCGCGACCTGCTCGAACAACAGCGGATCGCCAAAGCGCAAGAACTTTCCGACCAACGCCTGGCGCTCGCGCATCTGGAAGATCACATTCGCCGCCTGCAAGACCAGTGGACAGACCTGGAAGCGCAAGCCGCTCAGTTACAGGACCAAGACGCTTCGAAGGCGCAAACGCGCGAACGCGTGGCGGCCGAAATGCAGCAACTGGCCGCGCAGATCGAGCAGGCCCAGCAAGAGTTGGCGCAGGCGCAGCAACAGCAAGCGACCGGCAAGCCCAAGTCGTTCTCGATCATTCCCTACGATGGTCCCAACGGCACCAGCCGCCGCCCGATCTATATCGAATGCACTGGCGAAGCCGTCGTGATTCAGCCCGAAGGCTTCGCGCTCGAGGCGCGCGACTTCGAAGGTCCGATGGGACCTGGCAATCCGCTCGACGCTTGTTTGCGTGCGATTCGCGAATACCTGGCGCGCAATCCTGAATTCGCCAAGCATGGCGAGCCCTATCCGCTGCTGATCGTGCGTCCCGATGGCGTGCTATCGTATGCGGCCGCGCGCTCGGCCATGAAGTCGTGGGACGACGAGTTTGGCTATGAATTGATCGAACACGATACGAAGCTCGCTTATCCGGCGCCTGATCCCACGCTCAAGATGCTCTTGGAGCGAGCCGTAGCCGACGCGCGCCGACGTCAAGACTTGCTCGCAGCCGCAGCGCCGAGCCGCTTCAAGGGAAGCGGCGGAGGCGGTGGTGGTGGCGGCAGCGCCGGCGCGCACGGCGGCTTCCGTTCGGTCGTGCAAGTTCCCGACTTTGGCCAAGACGGTGGCGGAACGGGCGGCGGATCCGGACAAAGCGGTACGCGCGAAACGGGCATCGGTCGCGGCGGCGGCCAAGCCTACAACGAAGGCTACAACGGCTCGCGCATGCAAAAGTCGACCGGCAACCAGGCGGGCGGCGATCAGCAACGTCCCGGCGGCAAGGTCGAAGGCGACAATGCCAACTTCGCAGGCGGATCGCCAGGCCAAGGCGCCCCGAGCGCCGGCGGCAGCCCCGGTGGCGATGGCAACGTGCAACCGCTCGCCCAGAAAAAGGGAGCGAACTGGGGCCTGCCGAATTTCACCAACAAAGCGACCGGCATCACGCGGCCGATTCGCATCCGCATCGAAGCCGATCGCCTGCTGATTGTGCCAGAGCGCGGTGAGCGTCGGGCGGCGCGGACGGTGCCGATCGAAGGCTCGATGACGCGCGCTACCGAAGAACTCGTTTCACAAATCTGGGACGAAGTCGACGGCTGGGGCATCGCAGTTAGCAACGGCTATTGGAAGCCGATTCTCAACGTCGAAGTCGCCCAAGGACAGGACGCGTTGTTTCATCAACTGCAAACGCTCCTCGACGGCAGCGGGCTGGAAGTCCGCCGGAGGTCGCCATGAGTCGCCGCGCGAATAAGGTCAACCAGGCGGAAGCACCAGGCCAGGATTCGTTCCTGGATGTGGTGGCTAACCTGGTCGGCATCATCTTGATTTTGATCATGGTGGTCGGCACGCAGGTGAAGAACGCCTACGTCGCCGCGATCGACAAAGACGAGCCGCCAGAGACCGCGCCGCGCGAGCCGGTCGCGCTCGAAAAAGAAGCCGCCGCGGCCGAGGCTTCCGCCAAAGCGGTCGAGAAGGACTTCCAAGCGCTGGCCGCCAAGATGGCGCGCGAGCAGATGGAAATCAACTTTCGTCGGCTGGAACGCGATCGCCTGCAGACATTGGTCACCGCCGCTCAGGAAACACTCACCACCAAACGCGGCGAGCTGACCGATGCGCAAAAGGCCGAGTACGATCTGTTCGCGCAGCTGAATGTCGCGCGCCGCGAACTGCGCGACCTGAAGCTCGCCACCGCGGCCACGCTTAACGCGCCCGAAACGCCTGGCATCATCGAACACTTGCCGACGCCGCTCGCTAAGACCGTGTTCGGTAAAGAACTGCACCTGCGATTGATGAACGGCAAAGTTACCTTCGTGCCGCTCAACGAACTGGTGGAGAAGCTCAAGGAAGACGCCCCCAAGAACACCTGGAAGCTGAAAGATGCGCCGCGCGTGACCGAAGTGCTCGGCCCGATGGACGGCTTTCGCATGAAATACACGCTCGCCAAAACCGACAAGCTCATGCAAACCCAGGCGGGCGTGGCGCGCGGCAGCTTTGTTGAGCTTGAACGCTTTATCCTGGTGCCGATCACCGAAGATCTCGGCGAACCGCTCGACCTGGCCCTGCAACCTGGCTCTGGCTTGCTTTCGCTACTGCGCGATTATCCGCCCGATCGCTCGACCGTGACGGTCTGGGTCTATCCCGAAAGCTTCGAGCAGTTCCGCCACCTCAAAGCCGCTCTCTTCCAACTCGGTTACGCCACCGCCGGGCGTCCTCTTCCCGACGGCCATCCCATCGGCGGCTCGCCCGACGGCTCGCACAGCGCGGCGCAGTAGCAGGAGGGGTGAGAGGAGAGGGAACAGGTGACAGCAGGAAAGTAGCGAGGAGTCGACGATGTCCAAGATTCAGTCACATCGCGATTTGATCGTCTGGCAAAAGGGAATCGATCTTGCGGTGCTTGTGTATCAGTTGGCGGAGCAATTGCCGAAGCGCGAGACTTATGGCTTATGGTCGCAATTAACCCGCGCGGCCACATCGGTGCCGGCTAACATTGCGGAAGGCCATGCGCGCAGCACCAGTCGTGATTATGCGAACTTCCTCGCTATTGCCAAAGGCTCGCTGACCGAAGTCGACACCTATCTGGTTCTGGCGGGGCGATTGGGATATTTCTCGCCCGCGCTTCTTCAGCCTGCCTACGACCTCATCACCGAAGAAAGCAAAATGCTCACCGCCCTGCGCAACAAACTCCTGCAATAAGCAGTGAGCCTTGCTCTTTGCCTTCCCTCTCTTCTGTCCCCTGCAACCTGTCCCCTATCACCTCTTCCCTACCGCGCCAGCTTCTTGTACTTAAACCGGTGCGGCTGGTCGGCGGCGATGCCCAGGCGTTGCTTGCGTTGCTCTTCGTAGGTTTGGAAGTTGCCTTCGCACCAGTGGACGTAGCCATCCCCTTCGAAGGCCAGGATGTGCGTGGCGATGCGGTCGAGTAACCAGCGATCGTGGCTGATCACGACGACGCAGCCGACGTAATTCAAGATCGCTTCTTCGAGAGCGCGTAGTGTGTCGACGTCGAGATCGTTCGTCGGTTCGTCAAGCAGCAGTAAGTTGGAACCGCGGCGCAGCAGCTTGGCTAGGTGCACGCGGTTGCGTTCACCACCGGAGAGAACGCCGACTTTCTTCTCTTGGTCGGGACCTTTGAAGTTGAAGCGATTGACGTATGCGCGGCTGTTGATCTTCTTGCCGCCCATTTCCAGCCAATCGTTGCCGCCGCTGATCTCTTCAAAGATCGACTTGTCGGCATCCAGCGTATCGCGACTTTGATCGACGTAACCAGGCTCCACAGTGGGCCCCACGCGGAACTCGCCGCTATCGGGCTGCTCTTGGCCGGTGATCATGCGAAACAGCGTCGTTTTGCCTGCGCCGTTGGGACCGATCACGCCGACGATGCCGCCGGCGGGCAAGCGGAACGAGAGATCTTCAATGAGCAAATTCTCGCCAAAGCTCTTACTGACGTTAGTCGCTTCGACCACCAGATCGCCCAGTTTCTTGCCGGGCGGAATTTGCAATTCCAACTCGTCAGACTTCTCTTCAAACTTCTCGGCGGCCATCTTTTCGTAGCGCTCGATACGCGCCTTGCTCTTCGACTGCCGAGCGCGCGGCGAGCTGCGAATCCACTCCAGTTCGCGCTCGAGCGCCTTTTCTTTCGCTTCGGCCTGCTTTTCTTCTTTCTTGACGCGCTGCTGCTTCTGGATCAGCCACGAAGAGTAGTTGCCCTCAAACGGGAAGCCTTGGCCGCGTTCCAATTCCAGAATCCACTGCGCGACGTTATCGAGGAAATAGCGATCGTGCGTCACCGCAACGATTGTGCCGTGATAGGCTTGCAACGTTCGCTCCAACCACTGCACCGCTTCGGCGTCCAAGTGGTTCGTCGGTTCGTCGAGTAGCAAAAGGTCAGGCTTTTGCATCAGCAGCTTGCACAGCGCCACGCGACGACGCTCACCGCCGGAGAGCTTGTTAACGTCGGCATCGCGTTCCGGCAGGTTCATTACCTCCATGGCGATTTCGAGTTCGCGGTCGAGATCCCAGAGGTTGTCGGCGTCGATCTTGTCTTGCAAGCGCGCCATCTCGTCGCACAGCTTTTCCATCTTCTCTGGCGAGAGATCGGGATCGCCCAACAGACCGGTGATCTCGTTGAAGCGATCGAGGATCTTGCGCTGCGGTTCGACCGCTTCGAGCAAGTTGCCCCAAACGTCCTTCTCGGGATTGAGCTGCGGCTCTTGCGACAGATAGCCGCAGGTAAAGCCATCGGTCAGGCGGGCTTCGCCGTCGAAGTCTTTATCCTGCCCCGCCATGATGCGCAGCAGCGTGCTTTTGCCCGAGCCATTGCGTCCCAGGACGCCAATTTTCGCGCCAGGATAGAACGACAGCCAGATGTTCTTGAGCACCTCGCGCGGGCCGTGCTTCTTAACGAGATCGACGATGGTGAAAATGTACTGACGGCTCATGCGGGGCAAAAACTCCAAATTCCAAGCACCAAATCCCAAACAATTCCAAATTTCAAAAGGTCAAATGACCAAACGGAACGCTGGGAGCAAAGTCTTTTTAGTGCTTGGGATACTGGCCTTTCTGATTGCTTTGGGATTTGGTGCTTGAGTTTTGGGATTTCCGCGTCTTCGCGGCTTTATTCCCATTCAATGGTCGCGGGCGGTTTGCTGCTGATGTCGTAGCAAACGCGGTTGACGCCTTTGACTTCGTTAATAATCCGCGTGCTGATCCGTGCGAGCAGATCGTACGGCAGATGCGACCAGTCGGCCGTCATGAAGTCGTCGGTGTTGACGCAGCGCACGGCAATCGCGTCTTCGTAAGTGCGGGCATCGCCCATCACGCCGACGCTTTGCACCGGCAGCAATACGGCAAAGGCTTGCGACGTCTGGCGATACAGGCCGGCCGCTTTGATCTCGTTCACGACGATCGCGTCGGCTTCCCGCAAAATGTCCAGGCGTTCCTTCGTCACTTCGCCCAGGCAACGCACGGCGAGGCCGGGACCGGGGAACGGGTGACGCCAGATGAGGTCGTCGGGCAGGCCAAGTTCCAGCCCTAGCCGGCGCACTTCGTCTTTGAACAAGTCGCGCAGCGGCTCTACTAACTTAAATCCTAGCTCGGCAGGCAAGCCGCCCACATTGTGGTGCAGCTTGATCGTCGCGGCAGGACCATCTGGCGCGGCACCGCTTTCGATCACGTCGGGATACAGCGTGCCTTGGGCCAGGTACTTTACGTCCTGGATTTTCAGGGCTTCTTCTTTGAAGCACTCGATGAAGGCGTGGCCGATGCGACGGCGCTTTTCCTGCGGCTCTTTGATGCCAAACAGGGCCTTCAAGAAGCGGTCTTCGCCTTGCACGACATGCAAATCGGCTTTGAAGTGGTTGGTGAACTCGGAGATCACCGCGGCTTGTTCGTCTTTCCGCAGCAAACCGTTATCAACCAGGATGCACGACAGTTGCGGGCCAATGGACTTGTACAGCAGCGCGGCCGTAACGGCCGAATCGACGCCGCCAGAAAGGCCGCAGATCACGCGATCCTTGCCGATGCGCCGACGCAGTTGTTCGATCGCTTCGTTGGCGAAATCGCCGAGGCGCCAGGTGCCGGTGCAGCCGCAAACCGCAAACAAAAAGTTGTGCAGCAGCATGCTGCCTTGCGGCGTGTGCGTAACTTCGGGATGGAACTGCAAGCCAAAGACCGGCAAGGTCTTGTGCTTGACCGCGGCGATCGGACAGGTGCTGGTCGCAGCGAGCGGGACGAAGTCATCGCTGACGCGCGCCACCTGGTCGCCGTGGCTCATCCAAACGTCCATCTCGTCGACAACGCCGGCGAACAGATCTTCGTGCGAGGTGACTTTCACGCGTGCGCGACCATACTCGCGAGCCGGCGCGCTTTGCACCTTGCCGCCGAGGATGTCGCAGGTGAGCTGCATGCCGTAGCAGATGCCGAGCACGGGAATGCCGAGCTCAAAGATTTTCGGATCGCAGCGCGGCGCGCCTTTTTCATAGACGCTGGAAGGCCCGCCGCTGAGAATCAGCCCTTGCGGAGCGTGGCGGCGAATCTGCTCGGCAGAAATGTCGTGCCGAACGATTTCGCAATAAACATTCTGCTCGCGCACGCGCCGAGCGATCAGTTGTGCGTACTGCGAACCAAAATCGAGGACGAGCACGCGCGCGCGCGCGATGCCGAGCTTGCCAACGTCTGCGGACGCTTTGTCCATCCGTGTCCCCTCCAATGAAAAAACCCGCCAGCGAGGTCGCAGCGGGAGAGGCGAATCGTGCATTTTAGAGGGAGAAAGCATTTCCGGGTAGGCGATGGCGGTAAATGACGAATGACGAAGCACGAATGCCCCATGACGACAGAGCCCAAGCCGCGTCTGGCAAAACGGCCTGCTGCTGCGGCCATTTTCGCTTGACTAGCGTAAACCATGGCGAGCCAAGTCTTTACGCTCGATTCATTTGCAATCCTGCGTCCTCGCAATTAAGCTAAAACCTGTGATTCCACGGATGATTTGCTCCTCGGTTAGGGAAAGCGATAACGACTGTGCTGGTTTTGCTGACGAACGATGACGGTATTTACGCCCCCGGACTCGAAGCGATGGAGAACCAGTTGCGGCAAGTGGCCGACGTGGTCACTGTCGCCCCGGCGACCGAGCAAAGCGGCGTGGGACACACGATTACTTTTCTGCGGCCGCTGATCTGCAAGCAGGTTCACGACACGACCGGCCAGGGGCGCGAGCGCTGGGCGGTTGAAGGCAGCCCGGCCGACAGCGTCAAGATTGGCGTGGTCGAACTGCTGCCGCGGCGGCCCGACCTGGTGATCAGCGGCATTAATGGCGGACTGAATGCCGGCATCAACGTGCTGTATAGCGGCACGGTGGCGGCAGCGATTGAAGGCGCGTTTTTTGGCATCGATAGCGTCGCGGTCTCACTAGAATGGGACGAACACGCCAACTACGCCCAGGCGGCGAAACTGGCCTGGCAAGTGATCGAACAACTGTTGGCCCAGAAAGGCCCCGAACCACAACTCTTCAACCTGAACGTGCCGACCGCTGCCTTGTCCGTGAACAAGGGAGTCAAAGTCGTGCCGATGGGAGGCGACCGCTACGGCGAGCAGTATTTGAAGCGCACCGATCCGAAGGGTCGCGCGTATTACTGGGCGACCAACGATCCGCCGCCTCGGCCGGCCGGGATCGAGACCGACACTTCGGCCCTGTTCGCCGGCTATGTGACGGTGACGCCATTGCAGTTTGATTTGACGAAGCGGCCAGTGTTAGAACGAATGACCAACTGGGATCTGAACTACACCACTTAGTACGCGTGCCAAGCACGGAGGAAACGATGCGACGAACCATGATTGGAGCCGCGCTGCTGCTGAGCGGCGCACTGCTGGGGTGCGAAGCCAAACCCGTCGCGCCTCCGCCTGCCGAGACGCCGGCCGCGCCTGCGCCCGCTCCGGTATCGCCCACAGTCGCGCCCACCGCACCCGTCGGCGAAGAGACACCAGCACAAACGCCAGCGCCAGCCGAAACGCCAGAACCGCCGGCGCCAGCCACACCAGATGGTGCAGCCACCCAGCCAGCCGATGACACGGAGCGCGTGGTGGCTGAAACAGGCGTCGGCGCCAAGGGTCGCGATTACGGTGGTGGTGTCATCACCGAGCCGGTGCGCCAGTACTTCCGCGCGCCGCAGATGGTTGCGTTCAATGTGCAGATTCCTCACGCGCTGCAACTGTGGGAAGCCACCAACGGCCGCTCGCCTGCCAGCCACGAAGAGTTCATGCAAGAGATTATCGTCGCGAACCAGATCAAGCTGCCGATGCTGCCGCCTGGCGAGAAGTATGTCTATGACCCCGAGAAGAAAGAACTTTTCGTCGAACGGCCCAAGAAGCAGCCGTAACACAAAGCCATGCTTCGTCCACGATGAATGGATTCCTGAAAGGACGTCGGCCAGCAGAAATAAACGACACGGACGAAGCATGGCTTCGTCCTACCAAGACACGCAAGGAGGACTTTGGCATTCGCAACGTAGAGTGAGCATCATGTCGCGCGGAATGGGATTGGTAGTCTTTGTAGTATGTGCGGCCAGCGTCGTAAGCGTATCGGCCGCCGATTGGGTCACCGCGCCGTCGTACTTTTCGCACGACCCGCAGACCGGCCAGCGCGTGTCGCAGTACACGCCGGTGGGGCCCGCCTATCGCTATGAGCGGCCCGATTTTCAGCAAAGCGGCTTTCGCCACACGCGCAGCAGTCTGCAAATGGGCCGCAGCATTGATCATTTGCATATCGTCGAAGAATGGGGCCAACCCGTTCGTCCCTATGGCGAATGGCGTTACCCGTTTCGTCCGTACTCGGTGCCGTATGCC
>JAEZGD010000414.1 GCA_023417165.1 Planctomycetota bacterium | reverse complement strand
GAATAAGACCTGTACGCGAGCGCTCGATTTTACTCGCGATGGCCAGTACTCGGTCTATACCAACTTTGCCATCCCGCTCTGCCTGGGCGATTACTTTGGCAGGTTTCGCGTGGTCGGCACGACGCCTGACTTCTTCGAGAAGCTGAAAGAGCTCGATCCGCCGCGCAACAAGCGGTTGGAGTTCGCTGAAGGACGCGCGTTCGAACACTTCAACGACGAGCACGGCTGGTACGAAGCGGTGGTCGGCTCGACTGTCGCGCGCGAGATGAACGTCAAGATCGGCGACAGCATCAATCCCGCGCACGGCGATCCTGAAGGGCACACGCACGGCCAGGGCTTTACTGTCGTCGGCATCTTGAAGCCGACCGGCACGCCGCACGATCGCGCCGCCTTCGTGAATATGGAAGGCTTCTACTTGATGGACGGCCACGCCAAGCCGCTCGAAGAGGGCGAGGAAGGCGAAGCCAACGAAGCGTCCAGCACCGTGACCGAGCAACCTGCGGTCAAACGCAAGTGGCCGGAACCGCTCGCCTTGGAGCAGCGCGAAATCACTGCCATGCTGGTCCGCACGACCCATCCACTCGTCACCCAAGGCATGGTCACCGGCATTAACGAAGGTCGCGACGCCCAGGCGGTGCTGCCGATTAAAGAGATCTTTGAGCTGCTGGACGTCTTCGTAACTCCAATCAGAACCTTGCTTTTGGTGCTCACGGCAATGATCTGCATTGTTTCGGGCATCAGCATCTTAGTAGGCATCTATAATTCGATGAGTGACCGCCGCCGCGACATTGCGGTAATGCGCGCCCTGGGAGCCAGCCGGATGACCGTTTCGGCCATTATTCTGGCGGAGTCGCTCCTCCTCTCGTTAGGGGGAGGTTTGCTGGGCGTGGTGGCGGGTCATACACTAAATGCAGCCGTAAGTCGGCAGGTCGAAGACAGAACCGGTGTTACGATTGGATTTACGACCTTTGCACCGGGGCCCCGCCTGTCGGACCTGCTGCAAGCCAGCAGCGCGCTGACATGGGATCCCGAGATTTCGCTGGAGCTGGTGCTGATTCCGGCCATGGTCCTGTTAGCGGTGGCGGTGGGCTTTTTGCCTGCCATGGTCGCTTATCGGACCGACGTGTCGAGATCGCTGGCGCCCTAGCGTGGGTCGATGCTCGCAGGGCACAGGCAGGCAACGACGGCACATGCACCGCGGCTGGCTGTGGGCTCAACAAGGCAACTAGGTAATTGAAATGAAACGCTTTCTGCTTTCTTTGCTGGTGGTTGGGCTCGTCGCTTCGGCGAGCGTGGCGCTAGCGTGTCCGTTTTGCGCGGCCGTCTCGCAGACCTTCTCGCAAGAGATGGAAACGATGGACGTGGTCGTAATCGCAAAGCTGACCAAGCTGCCGCCGATGGCCGATCCCAGCACGCCGAGCGACTTCGCCGACACCTCCAAAGCGCAGTTCACCGTCAGCGAGACCCTCAAAGGCGAGAAGCTGGTCGATGCCAAGCAGCCCATCGAAACGCTGTATTTCGGCGAAGGCTCGCAAGGCAAAGAGTTTCTGATCATGGCCGTCCGCGAGACGCCCGAATCGACCAAGCTGCAATGGACCACGCCGCTGCTGCTGTCGGATCGCGCCAAGGAATACATCCACAAGCTGCCGTCACTGCCCAAAGAAGGCGCTGAACGCTTGGCGTTCTTCCAAGAGTTCTTGGAAGACAAGGACGAGTCGCTGGCTCGCGACGCGTATGACGAATTCGCCAATGCCTCGTACGATAGCGTGAAGCAGCTCAAGCCGAAGATGAAGCACGACCAACTGGTCGCATGGATTCAGAACCAAGATATCCCGGCGAGCCGTCGCCGCTTGTACCTGACGATGCTGGGCGTGTGTGGCGGTAAAGAAGATCTGCCGATGCTGGAAGCCATGCTCCGCGACAGCGATCGCAAAGCCAAGGCGGGCCTCGACGCGATGATTGGCTGTTACCTGACGCTGACCGGCGCCGAAGGCGTGCCGCTAATCGAAGAGCTGTACCTGGCCAACCCGAAAGCCGAATACGCCGATACCTACTCGGCCATCATGGCGATGCGGTTTCACGGCACCGAAGGTGGTGTGATTCCGAAGGAGCGCGTCGTGGAAGCGGTGCGTCACATGCTCAGCCGGCCGCAACTGGCCGACTTGGTGATTCCCGACCTCGCCCGCTGGGAAGACTGGGAATCGATGGACCAACTGGTCGAGCTGTTCAAAACCGCCGACGACAAGTCGAGCTGGGTGCGCGTGCCGGTGATTAACTACTTGCGTGCTTGCCCGCTGCCCAAGGCGAAAGAACACCTGGCGGAACTGGAAAAGATCGATCCAGCCGCGGTGAAGCGGGCGAACATGTTCTTTCCTGGCCCGACCGGCCCCGCTCCGACCGATAATAAGACTTCGGCTGTTGAGCCGGCTGGGACGACCGATGGCATGATCGCGCCGACACCCGTCAAAGGCCCGATTGCGGCCGCAGTCGCCAGTCAAGACGTCGCCCCGGCCGAAGCTGCCAACGACAGCACGACACCGAACCTGTGGATGGTGATCTCCGTACCAGGAGTAATCGGACTGGCGCTGATGATTTGTCAGTACGGAATTCTGCGCAGGTAGGCCTCTCGCCCTGCGGGGAGGGAGATTCTGCCTAACGCGGGATGCCGCTTTCTACCGACATTCACCACGCAGCCATCAACAGCAAAAACGCAATTGCTTCCATCTCGCGGAGCGGGATGACCACGCCCATGGCCACCGACGCATATATCGCTCCCCAAGACATCGACGACGATCTGCCGGTCTATCGTTCGGTCAGCCGAGCGGCGGTGCTATCCGTCTTTTTGGCGGTGCTCAGCCTCTCGGGGTTGATGTTTCCCTCGCTGCTGGTGTTTGCCGCGGCAGGCATTTTGCTCGCTTACGTAGGGCTGAGCGGCATTCGTCGCTATCCCGATGAGTACAGCGGCAAGCTCCCTGCGATGTTCGGCCTGCTCGCTTGCACCGCCATTTTGATCGGCGGCATCGGCTATCACAGCTATGTGTACGCGACTGAATGCCCTGCCGACGCGCAGCGGATCAGCTTTAATTACCTGAATCCCGACGACCGCTACGCCCCGGCGGTGCCGCCCGAGCGCGCGGTGCAACTCGACGGAAAGAAAGTCTTCCTCAAGGGTTACGTCTATCCCGACGGCCAAAGCGGAGGCATCAAGCAATTCGTGCTGATTCCCGACCTGGGAACTTGCTGTTTCGGCGGGCAGCCCAAGCTGACCGATATGGTCTTAGTGACTTTGCGTGACCCCGACCGCACCGCTTACAATCAGCGGAAGCGGCGGTTGACCGGCATCCTGTCGGTCGATGCGTCGTTGCGACCGGTCGAAGGGGTGACCGGCGTCTTCTACCAAATGGACGCGGAGCAGATTCGATGAAATTCCCTCGCCCTTCGTTGCTGCTGATCTCCATCGCCGCTTGCTGCTGGGGAAGCGCGCTGGCGTATGCCGACGAGGCGGGCTACAAGAACATCACGTTCGACGACATCAAGCTCGAACTCGAGAAGGACGAAAAGTACATCCCCGAAAAGCACCTGAACGAGAAAGTCGACAAGCTACAAGGGCAGAAGATTCGCATCCGCGGCTGGATTCATCCCAGCGTCTTCACCCAAACCGGCATCACGCAGTTTGTCCTGGTGCGCGATAACCAAGAGTGCTGCTTTGGCCCCGGCGCCGCGCTGCACGACTGCATCTTGATCGAGATGGAATCTGGCAAGTCCACCAGCTTCACCACGCGCCCTATCGCGGTGGAAGGCGTCTTCAAGATCGAAGAGATTCCTGGTGGTCCCAAAGGCCGACAGTTGGCCATCTATGGCATGAAGGCCGTCAGCGCCAAGTAGAATGCCCCAATGACCAAGCACGGATGACCAATGGATTCGCCGTCCTTGGTCATTCGTCATTTATAATGCCGCTATGGGCACCAAGTCTTCGACGCGCTGGTTCTTTCCGACCGTGATGGGCGCGCTCGTCGTCTGGGGCGCGCTGGTCGCGGGTGGTTCGTATTTGGGTCCTGAATTCTGGGGCACTCCCAACGCCGCTTCGGACCAAGCGCCGCCCGCATTGGTGCAGCCCTTCGATTATCGCAAGCCGGTGATCGTTATCACTTGCATGCTGCTGTTCCTGGGCATTTGGGCCCTCGCCCTGCGCAGCCGCGAGCGTCGACTGTCGCGCGAGCAAGCCGATGCCAACGAAGCCACCAAGCCCGCTGCTTCGCAGTCGCGCCAATCTGGCGCGCCGTAGCATCTAGCACCAACGGTGTATTCGACGCCGCTAAAACCAGCACAGCGTCGCTTTCTCTGCAATTTTGCGCTGCCAGAGGTCGAGAAACTGCGTATTCTTCTTTGGGCGAAGACTTCGCTCTCACGCAATCGGTATGCACTTCTCTTGCTGCGAGGGCCTGACGATGACCCGGCTAGAAACGCCTCCGTTCACGACGACATCGAGCGCGCCGCCTGCGCCCCCCAAGCCGCTCTCGATCGGCCAGTACCTGATCAAGCGTTTGCAAGACTATGGCGTGCGCGACGTGTTCGGCATTCCTGGCGATTACGTGCTGACGTTTTATGGCCAGCTGGAAAAGAGCCCGATCAACGTCGTCGGCTGCACGCGCGAGGACTGCGCCGGCTTCGCGGCCGATGCTTATGCGCGCATCAACGGCATGGGCGCGGTCTGCGTGACGTACTGCGTCGGCGGTCTGAGCGTGTGTAACAGCATCGCCGGGGCGTATGCCGAGAAGTCGCCGGTCGTGGTCATCAGCGGCTCGCCTGGCCTTAGCGAGCGTGTGAACAACCCGCTGCTGCATCACAAGGTGAAGGACTTTCGCACCCAGGCCGAAGTCTTTGAGAAGCTGTGCGCCGCAACGTGCGAACTGACCGATCCGGTCGTCGCCTTTCGCGAGATCGATCGCGTGCTCGATATCGCGGCCCGCTTCAAGCGGCCGGTCTATATCGAACTGCCGCGCGACATGGTCAATGTCGTGCCGCAGATCAATCAAAACTATTACCAGGCAGATCAAGAAGGCGATCCGCAAGTGCTGGCCGAAGCGGTCGAAGAAGCCGCCGCGTGGCTTGCGCGCGCCGAACGTCCCATCATTATCGCCGACGTCGAGATCCATCGCTTTGGCCTGCAGGATCAACTGCTCGCGCTCGCCGAGAAAGCCAACTTGCCGATCGCCGCGACGATCCTCGGCAAAAGCGTGATCGCCGAATCGCATCCGCTGTTTATCGGATTGTACGAAGGTGCGATGGGACACGCCGAAGTGACGCAGTTCGTCGAAGAAAGCGACTGCGTGCTGCTGCTCGGCGCGTTCATGACCGACAT
>JAEZGD010000366.1 GCA_023417165.1 Planctomycetota bacterium | reverse complement strand
GCTCCGGGTTCAACAAGGCAAGTAAGAAGAACAATAGCCAGCACGATCGACGCTCGAAGACGATAAAGGATCTGAATGATGAGCGAGCAGAACATGGGACGGAATTTTTGCGGCCGCACGCGGCGCGAGTTTCTCTGGCAGGTGGGCGGCGGCTTCGGCAGCGTCGCACTCGCCGGCATGCTCTCGAAAGACGGCGTCTTCAACAGCCAGGCGCACGCCGCTGAGGGGCAGTCGTTCCAGAATCCGCTTGCGCCCAAGCCGCCGCACTTTGCTCCCAAAGCCAAGAGCGTGATCTTCTTGTTCATGTATGGCGGGCCGAGTCACATCGATACCTTCGACTACAAGCCGGAGATGATCGGTCGCGACAATCAAACCGTCACGGTCAAAACGTTCGGCCGCGGCGGTCACAAGAATCAAGGCCGCATCGTCGAGCCGCGCTGGAAGTTCAAGCAATACGGCCAATGCGGCAAGTGGGTCAGCGAGCTGTTCCCGCATGTCGCCGAGCACGTCGACGACATCGCCTTCTTGCATAGCATGCAGGCCGATTCGCCGATTCACGGCTCGGCCATGTTGATGATGAACAGCGGCCGCATCCTCAGCGGGTTTCCCTCGCTCGGCTCGTGGGTCAACTATGGCCTGGGCAGCGAGAACGAAAACCTGCCAGGCTATGTGGTCATGCTCGACCCGACCGGCGGCCCGATCAGCGGTGCCAAGAACTGGTCGAGCGGCTTCATGCCTGCGACCTACGCCGGCACCATCATGCGCGCCGAAGGCCCGCCGATTCTGGACCTGAAGCCGCAAGGCGGGATGTCGCGCGCCGCCCAGCGCACGATGCTCGATGCGTTGCGCGAAGCAAACGAAGAACACCTGGCCACCCGTGCCGACAACAACGACCTCGCCGCGCGGATCGCTAGCTACGAACTGTCGTTCAAGATGCAGCAAAGCGCGCCGGAAACGGTCGATATCTCGGACGAAACGGATGCCACGCTGGAAATGTACGGCGTCAACAAAGAACGCACGCGCGACTTCGGCAAACGCTGCTTGCTGGCGCGCCGCATGGTCGAACGTGGTGTGCGGTTCATTCAGCTGTACTCTGGCGGCAACCACAACGACGCCAACTGGGACGCCCCCGGCGACCTGAAGAAGAACCACGACTATCACGCTGGCAACACTGATCAACCGGTCGCCGCGCTGCTCAAGGATCTGAAGCAGCGTGGGCTGCTCGATTCGACGCTGGTCGTCTGGGGCGGCGAGTTCGGTCGTCAGCCCACCGCCGAATACGCCGAAGGAACCGGTCGCGATCACAACAGCTACGGCTTCACCATGTGGATGGCCGGCGGCGGCATCAAAGGCGGCGTCAGCGTTGGCACCACCGACGAACTCGGCTCGATGGCGGTCGACAAGCCGTTCCACGTCAAGCAACTGCATGCCACCATCCTCAACCAAATGGGCCTCGAACCCAACCGCCTCTCGTACTTCTACAGCGGTCTGGATCAAAAGCTCGTCGGCGTCGAACACATCTCGCCGATCAAGGAAGTCATCGCCTAGCGCACCGTAGGTCGAAGCCATGCTTCGTCCGCCTGTCAACTTCCGAAATCACACGTAGGGCGAAGCCATGCTTCGCCCTTTGTGTTTTTATAGGTCTGGCTTGCCGAGGCGGACGGAACGGCACTTCGCCCCGCCGTAAACGACGGGTCTAAGAGGTTCGAAGCGGCATGAATGCCGCTCTAGCATTTTTGCGCGGCGTCTGTAATGCAGTAATAATTGTGTAATTTGTAAATACATGTTGACACGCGACTAGTCTGCGGAATAGGTTGACGGCGGTTAAGGGGCGCTCGCGGTGCGCGCGAAAACAGCGTAAAAGGCGAAGGTTACCCGCAACCCTGGCGAGGGAGTTTTTCAACAAGTACGATGTGTTGGGAACGCCAAAAATTCGCCGCAACACCAGCACTAATTGGGATTTGCGACGAAGCGCGCAACAGGGTGCCATGTTGAAAAACCTCGGCCGTTTTTCGAGCGAAAGTGTGAGAGTCGTGATGCAGCGAGTGCTTCTGATTTGCGGTTTGCTGTGGCTGGGACCGGCGTGCGCGCTGGCTCAGGAAGCAGCGGCCGAGAAGTTCCGCTCGCATCGCTCGGGCCCGCTCACGGCGGACGATTTTCAGGCGAAGGGCGATCCGAAGTCAGGCTACATCGCCTGGACGGAAACGACGTTGCAGTTCCATTTCAAGTATCGTTCGGAAACGAAGAACGGCCAACGTGTCGTGACGCTGACCGACATCGATGTCTGGGCGGTGCTCACGTGTGACAAGTCGTGGAACCTGCGGCCTACCGATCCGCTGCTGATGGATCACGAACAAGGGCATTTCGATCTGACCGAAGTGCAAGCGCGGCTGGCGCGTAACCAATTGCGCAGGTTGATGAAGGGGCGCGATTCGCTGACCTTCGCCCGGGCGCCGCGTGAAGCGGAAGCGGTGGCGAAGCTCAAGGCGGCTATCGCGAAGTTTATGGAAGCCTATACCGAGGCCAGTCAGGCGAGTCATCAAGCCTACGACGAAGCGACGCGCAATGGTCGCGACGACACCTCGCAGGCGAACGAGCGTCGTCAGCAGCAGGCACAGCTCGAAGCGCTGGCGCGCGAATGGGAACTGCTCGACCGATGAACGCTGGCGAAGCGATCACGCTGTGGACGATTCGACTGTCGCTCGCCCTGTATGCGGCGACGCTCGCGGGGCAGCTGACGATTGTGCCACCAAGTTCGCGGGTGTTGCGCGGGCTGTGGACGGCGGGATGCGTGCTGCTCGTGGCTCATATCGCGGCCGCCTTTCATTACTACCACGCTTGGGACCATGCGGACGCGGTCGAGTCGACGGCGCGCCAGACGCAACAGGCCATAGGCCGCAGCTTTGGTGGCGGGATATACTTCAACTATGTATTCGCCGGCGTGTGGCTGGGCGAAGTCGCCCTGTGGTGGCTCGCTCCGACCGCCTTCGAGCGTCGCCCGCGTTGGCTGGCCTGGGCGGTGCAAGGGTTCATGGCCTTCATGGTATTCAACGCGGTGATTGTCTTTGAAGAAGGCGCGACGCGTTGGTGTGGCGTGGTTGTGGCGCTGGTCTTGGTCGCGCTCGGTGTGCGAAAGTGGCAAGCGATGCGGCGTGAAGGAATAGTGGTTTGAAGATCGCGTACATTACCGCCGGCGCAGCAGGTATGTTTTGCGGCAGTTGCATGCACGACAACACGCTGGCGCGCGCCATGATTGCGCTCGGACATGATGTGGCTTTGGTGCCGCTGTACACGCCCATTCGCACCGACGAGGCGAGCGTCAGCATCGACGAGGTGTTTTTCGGCGGCATCAACGTTTATTTGCAGCAGAAGTCGGCCCTGTTTCGTTGGCTGCCGCGGTGGATGGATCGTTGGCTCGATCAGCCGTGGCTCATTCGTTGGGCGACCAGCTATGGCATTCAGACCGAAGCGAAGATGCTCGGCGAACTGGCCGTCTCGGTGTTGCAAGGTCGCGAAGGCAACCAGCAGAAGGAAGTCGATCGCCTGGTGTCTTGGCTGGCCGACGATTTGCAGCCAGAGGTCGTGCTGTTCACGAACATGCTGGTGGCCGGTTCGGCTCCCGAGATCAAACGCCGCTTGCAGGTGCCCGTGGTCGTCACGTTGCAAGGCGATGATATTTTTCTGAACGACTTGGTGCAGCCCTATCAGCAGCAAGCACTCGCTGCGATTCGCAAGCTGGACGACACCGTCGATGCTTACCTGGTGAATAGCGAGTACAATGCCGACGCGATGGCTGACTTCTTGCAACTGCCGCGTGAGAAGTTTCGCATCGTGCCGCTCGGTATTGATA
>JAEZGD010000247.1 GCA_023417165.1 Planctomycetota bacterium | reverse complement strand
ATCCTTATCAGTCGCCCGGGTGTATGCTCGAACCGCTGACCTCGCGGAAGACAACGCTTCTAAGCAGCCGGTTCGGACTTGATTGCGCGATTATCTCGATTCTGGCCGCTGCTTGCGTGCCGCTTCTCTCTGGGGCTGCTATGGGCTTGGAGCTTCCTGGAAGCGTCGCTGGAGTGATCGCGTACATCCTTTTGATCAGCGGTGCCATCTCTGGTGTGATCGGACTGGTAGCAGGCATTCGCAGCCGGTCATGCCTGATCATCACCATCGCATGTGTCGGCTGCACTTTCCATATCGGCCTGATCTTGTTGGTGATGTTGGGAGTCGCCCGGGACCGATAGCGCGCATTTCTTCGTTAAGAGCCCAGCAAATACACCACGGTCGAGCGCGGGCCGTGGGCGCCGATGACGAGCGATTGTTCGATGTCGGCGGTTTTCGAGGGGCCGGAGATAAACGCACCGAAGCGGCGCTCGCCGAAGGAGAGTCGCTCGTAGGCTTCGTGCATGTTGTTGAGGATCTGGTCGCGCGGCACGACAAACGCCAGGTGCTGGCAGATGAAGTACAGCACGCGATGTTTCACCGCGGCGTCAGTGACCCACACAGCGCCGTTTTCGGCGACGGCGAATTCGGCCGGCAAGATCGCGAAGTCGATCGTTTCCAACTGATGCGGATCGTCGATCGCGTTTAAGTCGACATTCGCCTTGGCGATGCCGGGGATGAGCGAGCAGACTTGCGTGGCGCTGGTATACAGATCGTGCTGATCGAGGTCGCGCTGCAGCTCAGTCATGTCGCGCACCGGCACCACGCGCGCGCCGATGCTGGTCAGCACTTCGGTAAATTGCTGCTGGCGATCAGGATATTGAATCCACGATTGATCGAGCGATGGCAACTCGGTCGGCGGAACCGGCTGCTTGCGAATCGCGGCGAGGATTTCGGCTTTCGAGGACATGCGGGCCTAAGGCTGGGAACGACGCTGCTTGTATAACTGCTGGAAGGTTTGCTTCGGTGGTGGCGGCAGATCGCGCTGCTTGCCCCACGGATTGAGTCGGTTATAGACCAAAAACCTTGGCGAATGACGTAAGGCGAATCGGCCGAGCGAACCGGCCAGGCGAAACAGCCACGGGCGGCGCATCAGCTGGCTCATCAGAACCATGCCAGCGCGCTTGGTCCATGGTAGATGCCCTGCGACGGCGATCTCACGCCGCCACGTGAGCAGTTGATGGTGGATATCGATCTTCACCGGGCAGACATCGTCGCAACTGCCGCACAGGCTGCACGCATGCGGCAGACTGTAATATTTCTGCGGATCGCGGCTGGGGGCGAGGATCGAGCCGATCGGGCCTGGCACTGTCGAGTGATAACTATATCCACCGCTGCGCCGATAGACCGGGCAAGTGTTCATGCACGCGCCGCAGCGAATGCAATTGAGCGAGCGGCGAAACTCATCGCTCGCCAAAATGTCGCTACGTCCGTTGTCGAGCAGCACCACATGCAACTCGCCGCCGGGCGCGGGGCCATGGAAGTGCGACGAATACGTGGTGATGGGTTGGCCGGTCGCGCTGCGGGCGAGTAATCGTAAGAAAACTCCGAGATGCTTGGCTTGCGGAATGAGCTTCTCGATGCCCATGCAAGCGATATGCAGCTTGGGCAGCGAAGCACCGAGATCGGCGTTGCCTTCGTTGGTGCAGACGACAAAGCCGCCCGTCTCGGCGATGGCGAAGTTGACGCCGGTGATGCCGGCGTCGGCTTGCATAAAGGCTTCCCGCAGCTTGCCGCGCGCGGCGCGGGTTAAATAGGTTGGATCGGATGCGCCCTTCTCGGTACCGATCTTTTCATGGAAGAGTTCGCCGACTTCCTCGCGCTTGATATGAATGGCCGGCAGGACGATGTGGCTCGGCGGTTCGTTGCGCAGTTGCACGATCCACTCGCCGAGGTCGGTATCGACGACATCGATGCCGTGGCGATTGAGGAAGGGATTGAGGTGGCACTCTTCCGTAAGCATCGACTTGCTTTTAGCGACGTGCTTGACGTTGTGCTTCTGCAAGATGCCGAGGACGATTTCGTTGTGCTCGGCCGCATTCTTGGCCCAATGCACATGCACGCCGAGCGCGGTGGCATTGCGTTCGAATTCTTCGAGCAGATCGGCCAGGTGCGAGACGGTATAGGCTTTGATTTGCGAAGCAGTCTCGCGCAGCGTCTCCCATTCAGGCAGCGAGTTGGCCATGCGGTCGCGCTTCTGACGCACGAACCATAACGCCTGATCGTGCCACTTCGCGCGGTCGTGATTCGCAACAAAGCGCGCGGCGTCGTCGGCGTGGGAGAATTTTTCGGTGGTGGCGGCCATGATCGCGCTCCCTCGTGTTTAACCTGGCGCTAGCGGCGAGGGTGATTCCGCACGGCTTCGTGAATCGGACGCTAAGCGATGAGCATTGGTGGCGCCGCTGTTCGCTGTCGAACGCATCGCTTCGGCCAATACTTCGGCGATGTGCAGCACGCGGATCGGCTTCTTCTGCCGTAGGATCAGGCCTTGCATGTGCATCAGGCACGACATGTCGTTAGCGGTGAGTACCTGAGTACCGGATTGTTCGTGATCGAACACGCGATCGTTGCCCATCATGCAACTGACCGCTTCCTCGCTGACTGCGAACGTGCCGCCAAAGCCGCAGCATTCGTCGGGGCGACTGAGTTCGGAAAAGCGGATCCCTTCCAGGCCGGCCAGCAAATGGCGGGCTTTATTGAACGCAGGTCCGACCGTTTCGCTGCTCTTGCCTAAGCGCAGTTCGCGCAGGCCGTGGCAACTATTATGCAGGCCGACTTGATGCGGAAACTGGCCGGCGATCGATTCAATCTTCAGCACGTCGACGATGAATTCGCACAACTCGTACACGCGATGCTTGAACGATGCAAACGCCGGGACGTTGGTGAAGTAGTCGTCGTAATGCTTGCGGACCATCGACGTGCAGCTGCCGGACGGGCAGACGACGTAGTCGTAGTCTTGAAAAATCTGATAGAACCGCTTGGCCAGCGGCGCGGCTTGCTCGACGCAGCCGGTGTTGGCCATGGGCTGGCCGCAGCAGGTCTGGCCGTCGGGATAATCGACCTCCACGCCAAGGCGTTCGAGCACTTCGACCGTGGCCAGGCCGACTTGCGGATAAAGCTGGTCGATGTAGCAGGGTATGAAGAGGCCGATGCGAGGCATAGCAACCGAAACCGAGAGCGAAGCGGGATGATTTTTAGTATAGCCGATCTGGCTAGCCTCGGGGGTGGGGTAGCCTTAGCGTGCGAGCAACAAACGCAGTAGGTTGTCGTTGCCTTGCGGAAATTTATAGTTGGCCATTTGCTCGCGCGCGACCCAGCGGAACGGCGGGTGGGGGATCAATTGCTCGCTTTCGACGCTGCACCGAAAGAAATGCAGACGCACCGAATCGTGTGTGTAGTCGTGATCATGCAGCGGGTAAGCACCGATCACATTGATGGCCAGCCCGGTTTCTTCCAGGCATTCCCGCACGGCGGCCGCCTCGGGCGATTCGCCTGGCTCGACCTTACCGCCGGGAAATTCCCACAGTCCCGCCAGAGCGACATGCGCGGGGCGCTGGCCAATCAGAAATTGCCCCGCATGTTCGACAACCGCGATGGCGATGTGCGTGGGCATGGGAACGAAGCGGGGAACTCGTCTCCCCCGCTTAGGTTTTTGATCGAGAGAAAGCTATTTCGACGCGGCTTGCATCTTCTCTAGCAAGCGGCCGGGCGAGCCCATGGCGTTATAGCCGCCGTCGACGTGCATGATTTCTCCCGTGATGCCACCGGCCCAGTCGCTCAGCATGAACGCACCGGCGCGGCCGACATCTTCGTGCGAAATATTGCGCGAAATCGGCGCCATGTGCTCATAGAGCGACAGCATCTCGTTGACGCCTGCGGCGCTGCCTGCGAGAGTCTTCAGCGGACCAGCGCTGATTGCGTTGACCTTGATGCCGTGTGCGCCCAGGTCATAGGCCATGTACTTGACCGACGAGTCGAGCGCGGCCTTGCAGATGCCCATCACGTTGTAGCCAGGCACGCACTTCTCGCCGCCGAAGTAGGTCATCGTCAGCACTGCAGCGCCGTGCTCGACGACTTCCTTCTTTTCGTTGAGCACTGCCGGCTTGAGGATGTCCTTCGCATGGTTGCAAACTGCGATCAAGCTATACGCGCTGATTTCCATCGCCAGCTTGAAGCCTTCGCGGCTGGTTTCGATGGTGTCGCGGTTGAGATCTTCGAGTGTGGCGAACGCGATCGAGTGCAGCAGGAAGTCGATCTGGCCGAACTCCTCCTTGGCCTTTTGCATGACGGCTTTGATGTTGTCGTCGTCCTGCACATTCAGGGGCACCAGGAACTTGGTTTGTTCGGGATACTGTTCGGTGCACTTGGCCACGCGGCGATGGTTCTTCTTCTTGTCGTCCTCTGGCTTGTCTGGCAGGTGGGTGAAGCCGCACACGCCTCCTTGCTTCATGATCTCTTCTGCAATCGCCCAGGCGATCGAGCGATCGTTGGCTACGCCGAGAATCAAACCCTTCTTGCCTTCAAACAAACCCATTGCGAACTCCCTTGGAACGTGAGCGGCGCGAGCGGCCGCTTTTCTGTTGGCATTAAACTCGCGAGTGTAACAAAGGAGGCCGCAAGTGACGATGCCGGTGGAGACTTAGGGGGAGTGGCCAGTGGTGAGGTCGATGGGAACTGGATCCACAAGGCAAAAGTAGGCGGGACGTCCGCGCTCCCGTGAGTCAAAGTGAATACACGTGATTCTTGTCAAAATGGTGACACTGCCGTATAGTTTTGTATCGATAGTGCGACACTCGTGCAGGCGGCGCAACCAAAATGACGACATCGCGACCTCAGGCACCTGAATTGGCCGGCATCGCCGCGTTCTTACTGGAAGCCTCCGCCCGGCAACCGACGGTGGCTCTATTTTTGGAGCGGGCGCTCGGCTCGATTCGCTCGGGCACTTCGGCCGAGTTCGTGGCGGTAGTGCGTGGCGAACGAGGTCGCTGGCGAGCTCTAAGCATCGCCGGGACTGATCGACCGCTGCCAACCGAGCAACTGGCCGAAGTCCTCGATAGCGAGCAACCTTACTCGCGTAGTCCTTGGCACATCACGCCGTTGGAACCGCGTGGAGCTTCCGGCGAACTGCTGGTGGTTTATAAGCCGTCAGGCACGCTGCCGCTGGGTGAGATCGCCGACCTGCTGCACGCGTCGCTGACTGCGGTGCGCGATAAGCAAAAACGCGAGCGGCGCATCGAACGCTTGGAAGCGATCATTAGCATTGCGGCCGAGTGGCGACAGACGCTGGTGATGGACGAACTGTTGACCAAAATGGCCGAAGCCTCGACGCGGCTGCTCAATGCCGAACGTGCCAGCATCTTTTTGTGGGATCGCACGAAGAAAGAGCTGGTGGGCCGCCCTGCCCTGGGTGTGGCCAACAACGAACTACGTATTCCCGACGACACTGGCATCGTGGGCCAGGTCGTGCACACCGGCGAGACGCGCCGCGTCGATGCCGATCTGGGCCAGGAAGAGATTGATCGCTCGGTCGACAAGCAACTGAAGTTTCAAACACGCACGCTATTGTGCGTGCCACTGCGCGGACACGACGGCCAACTGTTTGGTGCGTTTGAAGTCATCAACAAGCGCGGAGGCAATTTCAGCGACGACGATGAAGCGGCGCTGGTCGAGCTGGCCAGTCATGCGGCGCTCGCGCTCGAGCAAACGCAAGAGTATTCGCAGTTGCTCAAGAGCCGCAATCAACTGGCCGAGCAAGCGGCGGAAGGGATCGAACTGATTGGCGAATGCCCAGCGGTCGCGGCACTGCGTTCGACGATTCGCCGCATCGCGCCCACGTCGCTCGCGGTGCTGATCCTCGGCGAGAACGGCACCGGCAAGGAAGTCGTCAGCCGCATGGTGCACGTGCTTAGCGATCGACGCAACGAACCGTTTGTCGCCGTGAACTGCGCGGCGATTACCGAAACGCTGCTCGAAAGCGAACTGTTCGGGCATGAGAAAGGTGCATTCACCGACGCGCGCGAAACGCGTATTGGCAAGTTTGAACTCGCCAGCGGCGGTACGCTGTTTCTCGATGAAATCGGCGATATGAGCCTCAGCGGCCAGGCCAAGCTGCTGCGCGTGCTGGAAGAGAAAGTCGTGGTGCGTGTGGGCGGTTCCGGGCCCATCACTACCGACGCACGCGTGGTGGCGGATACGAATCAAAACGTCGCGGAACTGGTGCGGCAGAAGAAGTTTCGCGAAGACCTGTACTTTCGCTTGAACGTGGTGACGTTGGAGATGCCGCCGCTACGTGACCGTGGTGACGACATCATTTTGCTCGCCGAGCATTTTCTCGACGGCTTCGCGCGCAAGGCACGCCGCAAATCGCTGAAGCTGACCGCCGCCGCGCGCAAACGCTTGCTCACGCATCCGTGGCCTGGCAA
>JAEZGD010000095.1 GCA_023417165.1 Planctomycetota bacterium | reverse complement strand
GCCTGACATGGTCGATCACATGACGCCGCGTTTACGCTTGGAGTTGGTATCGCGTGGCATTTTGAAGGACGAAACGCAAGCCTCGTTCAACGCCAATAGCACGGTCGGACGTGACCTGATTTGGACGGAAGCCGCTTGCCATGTGATTCGCGAACGCAAGCCGAACCTGATGCTGATTCACCTGCTGAATGTCGACGCCACGCATCATTCGCTTGGCGCGCAAACGCCAGCCGGCTACACGGCGAACGCTTATGCCGACATGTGCCTGGCGCGGATCATTGCCGCCATCGACGACGCCGGCATTCGCGAGCGCACGACGCTGATTGTCGTTTCAGATCACGGCTTTGCCACCACGCCCAAAGCGATTCGAGCCAACGTGCTTCTTCGCCAGCAGCAAAAGTTGCGCGGTAGCGCAGGCAAGATCAGCGATGCACAGGTGCACGTGATTTCGGAAGGGGGCATCGGGCTGGTCTATTGCACCAACCCTGGCGAAGCCGAAGCCGAGGCCGAGCAGTTCAAGAAGTTGTTTATGGGCCAGGAAGGGGTCGCCGACGTACTGCTGCCGAAGGACTTTGCCGCACATGGCCTGCCGCACCCGCGCGAATATAGCCAGGCGCCGGACGCGGTGCTGGTCGCCAAGGATGGTTACTCGGTGGCGAACACGATCGAAGGCGAAACGCTCATCGCTTCGCATACCGAAGCAAAAACCTCGCTCGGCTCGCACGGCTTCATCGCTTCGCTAGACAAGATGAATGCCCTCTGCGTGCTTTCTGGCCTCGGCATTCGCCCCGGCCACAAGTTGCCCCAGGCGAAGAACATCGACATCGCCCCCACCATCGCGCAGCTACTCGGCCTGAAAGACTTCGCCGCCGATGGCAAGGTCCTCAGCGAGGCGATTGCGCAGCCGTAAGGCTTGGTGAGGGTTAATAAAACAGCATCAGCAGCAGCCGTTCCCATAACCCCAAGAGATAGGCGAACAGGAAGCTAAGTAGCAGCCACGCCCCGAAGCTCACGGGGCGGCGATAGAAGGGAATCCGGCGATGGTCGGAGGGTTCATTCACTGGCGAACGACTGATTCCACGTGATACCGGTACGCGAAGATCAACAGCGAGGATTCTTCGCGAAGTCTTGCGGCTGGTTTCCTTAGCTCTTACCCGACTTTCGACACCATTGTAACCCGATGCCGCCTAGTGCGGCGAGCGTCCAGATCGCCAGCGAAGCGGGTTCTGGCGTCGTGATTGGGTTGCCGCCAGAATCGCTCGCAAACACGATGTCGTCGATGGCGAAATAGGCAGGCGTGTTCATGCCCCACGCCCCGCTATCGCTGGAGGTGAGATTGACGAACACACGCTCCGCGCCCGCCAAGGCCGATAAGTCGAAGAACGTCCAGGCGTCGAGAATGTAATCGAGCGCGTTATCTGCAAAGCGGAAGTCGGCCAGGTACATCTCCGCCATGCCAAGCAGCGTAGTTCCCGACGCATCGGTGCCATAGGCTGACAGCAGCAGCCAGTCCGGGTCGTTACCAGTGTCCCCGCCAAACGCCTTCGCAAACCCATCGCCATCCCGCATCGACAAGGCGGTGTAGGTCGTGTTGGTTACATAAGCGCCCAAGATATTCGCGCCGCTGGCCAGCATCATATTCGGCAAGCCTTGCAAATGCGCCGAATTGCTAGGATTGAAGCTGGCTTCGTAACTACTGCCGAAGGCCACTCCATACGCATCGCTTCCACCATCGCGGCCCGCGCCGGCAATGGCGCTGAACTGGTTTCCATAACCCGGCGTAGTGGAGTCGGTCATGCTGGAGTAAGCAAAGCCGCTCCAATTGCCATAGTTGGTGTTGTACGTGTTGTTGAAAGTGGCTCCGCCGCTGGTAAAACCGCCGACAATCACCGGCCCTGCGCCTCCCCAGGGATCGGGCTGGTAGCTGCCTGATGGATCCGGACCGTTCCAGTAAGCATTGGCGGGCAGTCCCAGATCGCCGAACGTAATGGTTTCTGCTGGCAGCGTTGTGGCGCTGCACACGCCTGCGAGGAACCAAGCCCATACGAAGCATCGAGAGAACGCTTGCGACTTCATCGTCTAGCACCTTTCGCCGCCTGCGCGCACGACGATCGGGCCGCGCAACGAAAACCGTGCGCGCATGTCGTCAGAGCGAGAAGGGGCAAAATAAAGGAAAGCGGCAGTTTCCGAGCTCACGCGGACATCTGCGGGTCAAGCGTTGGTAGGTCTTCTGGCTTCTGAGCCGCCCGCGATAGTCCTTCTCGCCGCCTTGGAGCGGCAATGGACACGAAAAACACGCAGGCGATGGCGCTCAGTTACAGCGGCGTGGACCGCTCCGGTATTGCACCGGATTCCCTGTTTGTCGGCGCTTCAACGGAAGTCGCCGACCACCAACACACGAAGCACGCAATCTAGTGGCGGCTGAGTTGGCCTGCAAGAGGAGGAGCCGTGGTTTGAAGTAGGCTTACGAGGGCTCGGCCGCGGGCTCTTCCGCCTTAGGCTCCTCAGG
>JAEZGD010000165.1 GCA_023417165.1 Planctomycetota bacterium | reverse complement strand
ACTCCAGACCGCTCGTAGCGAGGTACGCGCCCAGCCGCAGGAAGGGCTTCGCGGCTTCGGCCGAAATCTTTGAGATATCGATGCGTGGTGTCATGGCAATGGTTCCTTATTTAGTTGTGTCCAGCGTCGGTTGCGGACCAACGCTGAAGCTTGTCGGGATTGAGAACGCTATACAACGAATAAATGCGGCCCTCTTCGGCTGCGAAAGTCAACACATGAATCGCCTGGCCATCCCTGCGAAAGACGATGCCTGGCTGGCTGTTGACAGTTACGAGCTCCAGCGTGCAGAGATTGGATCGCTTGCGGAATACGACTTCCAGCAGATTCGAAATCCGACGCACGCCAGAGAATGGCTTGGGTGCTGCGTGAGCTTTACCGCCACCGTCCGAGTAATAGACCGCGTCCTCGGCCAAAAGTGATTCCAGTGTTTCGATGTCGCCAGTCTGGCAAGCCGTGAAGAAGCGAGTGGCTAAGTCGTCTGCATGGTGTGGTTCCGGTTGAAAACGACGTTCGCGGACATGAAGCCGCTTCTTGGCTCGCGCGGTGATTTGACGGACATTCACAGCACTCTTGTCGAGGAGCGTCGCAATCTCGTCGAAGTCGTATTCAAAGACTTCGCGTAGCAGGTACGCCGCTCGCTCGACAGGCGACAGCGTCTCTAGCACCACCAGAAAAGCCATCGAGAGCGACTCGGCCAGTTCCATGCGATCGTGCGTCGCGCCGTCCCAGGTGTCAGAGACGGGCTCGGGAAGCCAGGGGCCGACATAGGTCGCACGCCGCTTGGACTGCCTGAGCCGATCGACGCAGATGCGCGTCGTGGTCTTCACCAGCCAGGCGTCAGGCGCCTGGATATTCGACGTCTGCTGAAAACGCAGATAAGCATCCTGCACGGCATCTTCCGCATCGGCCACTGTGCCAAGCATCCGGTACGCCAGGCCAAGCAGCCGAGGCCGAAGCGCCTCAACGTCGCTGTTGTTGAATTCAGAAGTCATCCGCACACCTTCGTTTTTAGAATCTGGGCATGGGGACTATGCCGGTTCCCGCATTCTAAAACCAAGGACGACGAGCCTGGCCGTTTTGTGACAATGCGATTGTAGGAGGCGACAAGAAAAAGAATTTGAGCCTTGAGCGGCTGAGTCGCAACCTGTTACCTGGGAGTCGGTTAGGGCGATAGCACGGAGAGGTATGCTCTCTGGGTATCTGTATGAATTGTCATGTCGGTGGAACGCGTCGCTTAAGAAGGAGGGACTGCGTTGGCCTCCCGAATCTGGCGGAAGGTTAAGCTGATCCGGCCGCCTGGATTTGTGCTTGGAAGCAAGCCGTGCTTCCACGACTGTTGCGTCTCGCTTGCCATGAACAGTAGCGAGCCGGGCGGCAGCAGCAGATGCAGCTCCACTGACTTATCGGCATTGGCACGAAAGGTAATCGCACGAGCTGCGCCGAGGGATACGCTCGCGATGCCTGTTCCGACTGCCAACTCACTCGTCGAGTCGGCATGAAAGCCCATCGTCGCTTCGCCGCTAGGATAGAAATTGGCCAAGCAGTTATTGCTGGCATATCCCAGTCGCTCGTTAACGGCCGCCAGTAGCGGTAGCAGCAGATCCGGGAACGGGACCGCGTCGTAGGTTACGCCTGAGTAGTTGTAGGGCTGGCCAAAGCTCGCGGTCTTTCGCGCGCGGAGCCGTTCATTCCAGGTCACGCCGTCAAGCAGTGCCTGATAAAGGCTGGCATGTCCTGCAAAGAAGTTCTCGCTGATCCAGACTCCGGACGGTAGATTCATTGCACCCTCAATGGCTTGCCACCAATCGTAGACACGCTGGGGCGTACAAGGTTCAGTGACCGCTCTCATGGGGCGCCTGTCAGTTGTGCGAATCGACGAAGTTACTTGCAATGCTAACCTGAAAACTGAGTTGATCGACGATTTGCCGCTTCATTACGGAAACCCATCTTCCCGCTTGTGCAGCGCCCTACGATCGTAGAGAACTGGCCACATGACGCAAATCAACTATCCAGATCTCACGCGAGTGTCGCCGAACGGATCGTTACGGCTAGAAATTCGGTCGCCTGACAATGATGAGGTCAATCCGCGTGAAGACCCTGAGAATACAAGCCGTTGGTACTGGGGTGGTTTCCAGCGAGACTTCACGTTCACGGTACTACGTAACGACTCTAGTGAGGTGATTTGGCAACGAACGGCTGGTGCCGACGATTCTTTAGATGCACCGTGCGATGCGTGGGTTTCCGAAGAGGGCGAGGTGATTGTGATTACCCGCCACCCATTCAGCAGCGACTTCTTTGTTCTAAACGCGAAAGGAGAAACGCTGGGCCGCTACGATGTGGCGGAAGGCATTCTGTGCGGCGACAGCCGTGAGTTTCGATGGACTACTGCTGGACCCGACTGGAATCAGAACGGCGTTGGCCTCTTCTTTAAGGAGGGCAGGGGACGATACTTTTGCTTTCGTACTATGTTTGGCCGGCAGGTGCTAGTGAACCTTGTTAACGGCCTGCTGGAGGATGCGAGTACCTCCGTGGTCGCTGGTGCGCTGCGGGCGGCTCAAGCGGATTGGGCAATCCTGACGCTTCGACTTGCTACGCAGGAGAAGACACTGTTTGCATCGGAGGTGGACGATCCCGAGCAGGAGTTTTGGGAGCAAATGTATTTGATCCGGGCTGCTGCGCTATTGGCTGGAGCTGACCGCGTTTCTGCAGCTGCGCCGTATCTGCAACAACTGGAGCATGCTGAGATTTGGGGCGGATGTACGAGCGGGTGGCCGATGCCCAGTTGCCCGCAGACATGGTTCGTCGAAAAACTGCTTGTGCCGATCGTCAAGCAGTCGTTACGCCGCCTGAGCATCGATCCAGCCGGTAAAAGTTCTTACTGGCTGGCGGAAATGTCCCAGGATAGGAGTGAGTATGACCTTGGACCTCGCATTGATGTTCCCGAATGTATTGCCGATCGGCATGTCGGGCTCGCGGCCATTCGACCAGGCATGTCGCGCGGCGAAGTGGTCTGCAGCGTCGGCTTTCCCGACGTCGCTTGGCGTCCCTGCTGGGACTACGACGAACTGCACGCCACCAACGGCCCATGCACCTTTCGAATTACCTGGGATACGGACGTGGTTGCTTGCATCGAACAAGTGCCCGCCGCCTGGCAAGACGTGTACTCAAGAGTCGCCTGGATGTGAGCGCTAGCGCCGAATTAGTGTACCCGGGCTTATCGGGAGGCATGGCCTCGCGCCATTCCGTCACGGAAACCCACCTTCACGCATGTGCAGCCTCGTGAGTCCCATGTACACGCTCACTCTGCCGCCGTGGCTTTGATAGGAACGGCGATTGTGTTGTTGCAATCGCTTTTTGCGGCGTTGACGCACGCTCGGCTTCTCGTAGTAACTGAAGCGGCGTTTGTACCAACTGCGGCGATAGCACAGATCGACGTTACGTCGAAACTTGAGAAGGGCGTCCGAGAGGCGAGTGCCATCCGAGACGATCACGCGGGCTGCCATGGGGCGGCGTCTTTACGGCTGACGCGAAGGCCGGGAATCTGTCGCGATTAAGCGAAGAAAGCCGAGAGGCGGTGCTCTCGGCTTATCTGTGTTAACTGCGGTGGCGGCGGAGTGCGCCGCAGAAGAAAGAGGGGTGGCTGAGGGAATGATTTTCGATATGTCTCATTTTTCGCGCCGCGGCCTGCGTCGATAACGCTGGAGAAGTCGCTACTTGGGAGCATTCGTCATGCTCTGCTAGCGCCAGCGGCATTGGGTCCGACGGATGAAGACGTTGCAGCGCGCGACAGCGTGAACCATTGCCAGATGACGGTCGACGATTTCAGTCCCAAGGATGGCGATTCTGATGGCGTTACGCAAGTAAGTGGAATCTTTAGCGATAAGACGGCCCGGAGAGGAGTCGTGTTGGAACGCTCGTGAGGGAAACGAGCAAAGCCTGCTCGCCTAGGTGCTCGACTCAATGCCAATGAGGGAAGAACATTTGCAGAACTGCTGTAGAACCGGCTGGCACAGCTGGCCAGCTTGTGGGCTCCTGTGTCGTCACATAGACACTCCAGTACGCGACCGTTAGGGGAGGTCTTGCTGATGGGACGGATCGTATTCGCCGCGCCATCGGCATACGCATACCGCACCTGGGATATGGTGCTGAGGTTCACCGCGCCGGAGTGCTCTTGGTGCTGCGCCGTCAACGCCGGCGGCCAGCGTGGTGACCTTATCGGCGGTTTGTCGGCCGAGGGCGTCGTGTTCGTACTCGTGCACTGAACCGTTCTGGCCCTGCAGGAGCGTCCGCTGCCCTTGGCGATTATAGCCGTAGGTGATGCGGTCGGTGGCGCTGGCGGCATCGGAATAGATTTCCGCCGCCAGCAGGTCATTGCTCGCCAAATCCGAATCGGTGAGCGTTACGCCGTACACGTAGGTCGTCACCTGATCACCGGTCGCCGGGGGCTTGGCAATCAAGGCTATCAGTTGGCCTCCTGGGCCGTACCGCATTTCCGTAATGACGTTCTGCCCATTGCCGGGGTGCTGCAAGTCGTCATCAGTTAGACCTCACTTCCCGGCTCGCCCAAGGCAAGCAACTGAGGAGACACAAAGTTCTGAATCGTGCGCACCGTTCGACCAGCGTCATCCGCGCAGATGCGGCTCACCATGCCGGCAGCATCAACTGTCTCACATGTCAAAGATCTACCGTTCGTTTGACTAGTTTGCACCATACGGCCATACGCGGTTGTATCTAGTATTGCACCATACGCGACCTCGTGCAGCGACTCTGCTACCCTGGTAAATGAAGCGTGGGTGCATTACCTTCCTGTATGGTGGTATGCTCCTGGAGTAAAAGAATGTCTTGGTAAACACCTTTCTCGCTAAGCACACCACCCCTTTTAGCTTCTCGTCTGTCCGCAAGATTGGGTTATGTCTCGGAATTGGCCTATGACAACTCAACAACCAACACCGTTTCAGTTTCGCCTAAGGTCGGCCTTCGTATTTTTAAGCATTGCCTGCATAACATTTGCAGCAATTGGT
>JAEZGD010000163.1 GCA_023417165.1 Planctomycetota bacterium | reverse complement strand
CCAGGCGTATCCACTTGCTCGACTTCAAACCAGCGGCCAGCCATTGCCCGTCCGGCGACAGGACGATGCTGCTCGCCTCATGATTGGCGCTGCTGCGGTTGGGATCCGCACGTTCGGCCAATTGCCTTTTGACTTGCGGCACCACCTGCACGGCGTGATACATGCCGCTCTTCATCTGAATGGTCTGCTCGAAGACGCGCTGGCCAGCGGAATTTGTGGCAGTGACCAGATATCGCCCAGGCGGAACACTTGAGCGTGCACCGTTGTTGCTGTGCTGCAACTGCTCGGATGACCACTGCCACCTGGCCTGAGGTTTTCCGGAGTCATCGAGCGACGCTAGGTTCACTGTCAGGCCTGGGATGCTGGCGCGGATGGCCAATTCGCCATTCGAAACATCATAGTGGACTTCGGCGCTGGGCTGCGCTCGCTCGGCTTCCACCGAAGTAAAGAAGTATCCCACCACGCCGAGCACGGGAAGCATGCAGAACAGCGGAGCCATCACCAGCGCGACGACGGCAATCGCGGTGGCTTGTTGCCGACGGGGCAGGGGAGCCATCGCTGGCTTGTCGGTCAGTGGTTTGCCCTGAGCGAGTTCGAAGGCGTCGCGCACGTCGCGGCTGAGCAGTACCACGAGCCCCCAAATACCGATCGGCAGGCCAATGATCGTGCTTGGTCCCACGATCATGCACAAGATCGCCGCCAGTATGGTCAAGGGATAATAGCGCAGTCGCAGCATCGTAGACGCGCCGACGATGATCATCAGCGAGGTCAGCGTGATCAGTCCCAGTAGGCCAATAAACACCATGTTCACGGAGCCGCCGGAACTGGCACGCCAGTTGTCCAATAGGAAGATCCCTATCAGATTCAAGAGTCCCACGATGCGCATGCCGATCGCCGGGGCGTGCACACGCTGGCGCGCTTGGGCCAAACGCTGCTCGACGGCGCTAGTAGAAGTCGCTGGCAACGGGGCAGGAGAGCTGCCGGCATGGTTATGCAATGCGGCTTGCACGTCCTCGCGCGCGAGCAGCCAAAAGATCCAAAGTGCACACGGAATGCCGATTAACATGCCCGGCGGCATCACCATGCCCAGCACCGCACCGACATAGAACAGCCAGGAGATGCGCGGCTCGCGAATCGCAACGCCGGCAAACAGGGTGAACAGCGAACCTGTCAGCCACAGCCCTAAACCGAGTACGGTGGCTGCATCCAACGATCGCCCGATGATGAAGGGCGTGAAGATCAGCAGCAAGCTAAGGTTCAGCGCACCCGCATAGATCAACCCCAATCCGGGCCAGGCAAACTGCGATCGCACGTGCGCGAGTTCCTCGGGCATCTTCACTGGCGGAGCCGATGCAGGAGCCGCCTGCGCGGCGCATTTCTCCGCGAGTTCAGGCAGCGGCACCAGTGTTGGCTGCTGCACGTGCGCCAAACATTGATCAAGTAGGTCCGCCACTTCGCGCGCCGACGAAAAGCGATCGGCCGGGGCTTTGGCCATCAGCTTGTGAATGATGCCGTCGAGCCACGCGGGAATTTCAGGATTCACTTCACGCAGCGGACGCGGCGTGTCTTCGCACACGCGCTTCAGCACCGCAAACGCCGAGTCGGCGCGAAACGCAGGGCGGCCTGCGCACATCGTATAGAGCACGCTGCCCAGGCTGAACAAGTCCGAGCGATAGTCGACCGTCTCGCCACGCGCTTGCTCAGGCGCCATGTATTGTGGCGTGCCTGCCACGACGCCGGACTGCGTGAGGCTGGCTTCATCGACCGCGCGAGAGAGACCGAAGTCGGTGATCTTCACGCGCTGCACGCCGTTTTCGAGCAGGATGTTCGACGGCTTGATGTCGCGATGAATCAGACCCTTGCGATGCGCCGCGGCCAGGCCTTCGGCAGCTTGCGAACCGATGCGCAACACCTTGGCGAGCGGCAGCGGACCATCGCGATCGACCAACTGTTGCAGCGACAGCCCAGCGATGTATTCCATCACCAAAAACGGTGGCTGATGCTGCTCGTCGACGTGATAGATGGTGACGACGTCTTCGTGCTTCACGCCTGCGCCGTTTTGGGCTTCGCGCAAGAATCGCTGCCGCGAGGTGGCGTGCATCGCCAGGCTTGGTGAGAGCACTTTGATCGCCACGACGCGGTTGAGCTTCGGATCGTGCGCCTTCAGCACCATGCCAAAGCCGCCCGTGCCGATCAGCTCCTGCACCTCGTAATGGCCCAAACGACCAATCGAGCCGGGCAGATCGGACGGCGTCAGGAAGTTCAGCAGCATAGTTGGCTGCGGCGTATCGCTGGCGGTGGTGGCGGCGCCCGCCTGGGCTTTGAGTCCGCCGATGGCTGCCAAGAGTGCGACATCGGTTTCGGCAGTCGCCGACGTGCCGCCAACGCCTTGCGGCCAACGATGGGCGCCAGCCAGCGCTTCGAGCCGCTGGTGCAACGCGGGATCGTGTTCCAGCAGCGCTTCCAACTCGGCTTGCCGGGCGGCGGTCAGGCTGCCGTCGAGCAATTGGCGTAGTTCGTCATCCGAAGGCCAGGCAGACGCAGACATAGCAAGAGCTTTCGCGCGAAGGGTTTAGGACGAACTGGCCACCGCCGCGACGGTGCCTGGCGACGGGCCTTCAGTGTCCTATAC
>JAEZGD010000119.1 GCA_023417165.1 Planctomycetota bacterium | reverse complement strand
GACCATGTCAGGCACATCGGGAAAGCTGTCGTCGAATGATTTGGAACCTCGCGTGCACGGCCAATTGATCTCGGCAGTTTTCAGTCCGGCGGCATGTGCGATATCGACGATCGTCGGCACTCGCACCAGATCGCGCTGGTCGCGTTTGGGATCGATGGTGACCGGCAGTCCCACTGCTCCGCGCACCAAGACGCCATTGGCGAGGACGCCGTGCTTCTCGGGCTGCATGCCAGTGACCAGCGACGTGTGATTCGGCCAGGTCACCGAAGGATTCGACACCTGCATGCCTTGTTCGGCATAAGTGCCTGTCTTGGCCAATTGGCGAACGGTTGGCAGCGGCGCTTTCGAGTCGTCGAGCAAGTACGACGCCAGGCCATCGATACTGACGACAATGACGTGCCGATCTTTCTCGGCCGCCATCACCGTATTACAGGCGGCCCAGGCGATCGTCATGGCGATGACGAGAGGTAGGGACGCAAAGCGACGACGACGCATACACGGTTCCTGAACATAGAGGTGGGAATCAGCTAACGCCTGCGGGCGCAGGCAAAGACGCAGGTGGGATAAGGAGCGTCTAGGAAAGCAACGGCGGATGACACCTGAATCGTGTCATCCGCCGAAGAGTTTGGTCGCCATCGAATGGTTGGGCAAGCTTACTTGCCTTCCACATTCACGCGAACATTGTAGTTGCCGGGGAAGTTGTAGCCTTGCTGGCTGTACTGGTGCTGCATCGCCACGGCGAATTGCAGCGTACCGCTCGACTTCGCGACAAACGTATGCTTGGTGCCAACCTTGAACACGGTTCCCTTATCGCCAATTTTGGCGACGAGCGCACCACCATAGATCTGGTTAGGAATGTACCAACCAAAGTTCGCCCCGCCATCGGGACCGCTGCTTTGATCGCCGCCCCACGGGCTCATGATGATGCTGCCATCAGCCTTGAGCGTAATCTTGTCGCCAGCTTCGACCTTGATGCCGCTGTTCTTAAAGCTGCGTTGCACCAGGTTATCGCCGGGGACCTGAACCGACTTGCGAACGACTTCTTTCACGCCGCGCGGACGATTGGCGCGCAGCAGGTCGGCAAGCTGCACGCTCAGCGGGCCGTACTTGCTTGTGACAGTGAACTCGGCGGGCGAAATCTTGCCCACGATAGTGAAGTCTTCGGTGACCACCATGTCTTTGGCAATCAACGGACGGTTGGCTTCGGACGGCTCTTCTTCGTCATCCTGACCGAGCAACTCTTCGAACTCTTTGAGGATCTCACCGATGTGGCGCTTGCGTTCGGTGTTCTCGTCATTGCGATAGGGTTCCAGCAGCTTGTGCACCTTGAGACCCATCGCGACCAGGTCTTTATGCGACTGCTCGCGCGTTTTGTAATCGTCGGAACCCAATCCGTCGATCAGGCCTTGGACTTTGGCCGCAAGCTCGGGGCTGCTGGCCAGTCCTGGTGTAATGCTGCGAATCTTGTCGAGCGGCACTTTTAACTCGCCAAACTCGGTGGCGACGCTGAGCTCGTTAATCGTCATCTCGCCAGCGATGACCGTGCCGTCTTGCAGGTGCAGCAGCACCAACTTGGGATTGATCGGCGGTGCCGGTGTGGCGGTGATCTCAGGCTCTTCGGCCGGCTTTTCCTCAGGCTTCGCTTCGCCAGATTGAGGTGTCGTGGGGGCTGGTGCCGGTTTGCCTCGGACGGCGTCTTGAGCGTGCAGACGTGCTCCGCCCGCGATGATCGCCAGGCAGAGCAGGAAATTCCACAGTTGCCAGCGTCGGCGCATGACTACAGTCCTATCGAACGAGTTGCGGGTAAATTCAAAGACAAGGAAGCTCTGTGGCATTAGTCGCATTGCGGGGGCGGAAAGTTCGCTAACCCTCAACAACGGCGCACATGCTATTCGCGGGTGCGCATTAGCCCGTTTGGGGCAATTGTACGACGCCGCCAAGGCGATTTCATCCTTGCGCCTCAGTATTTACTGTTTCGTTACCGACTTGGGTGCTGCGACTGGCAGGGACGTTGCAAACGGCCAGAATCGTCGTCTTACCGGCCCGCGTGCCAAGCGGGATCGCCAGCAGCGAGGTCGATCTGCCGCACCGCTTCCAAGGCGATCGCAGCACACGAACTGGCCAAATTTAAGCTGCGCACTTGCGGTCGCATCGGAATTTTCAGCAGCCGGTCGTGGAACTCCTCGCGCACACTGGGGGGCAGGCCGCTGGTTTCACTGCCAAAGATCAGGATGTCGCCTGGCTCGTAAGTGACTTCTGTATATGACTTTGTGGCATGCTTCGAAAAGAACCAAGGCCTTCGCGCCGGAAGTCGCGACAAGCAGGTTTCCCAGTTGGGGACGACTTCCAATTCCAGATGCGGCCAATAGTCGAGCCCGGCTCTGCGCAATTGCTTCTCGTCCAGGCTAAATCCCAGCGGCTCGACGAGCCACAATTTGGCCCCAATCGCGACGCAGGTGCGCCCGACATTGCCTGTATTGGGCGGAATGTCGGGTTCGTAGAGGACGATATGTAATAGCGGGTCGTATTTCATCATATGGCGGGGTTATCAAAAGCTGTGGTGAGTTTCGCGCCAACTTCGTGCGAAATAGACGCGAACTTCATCATTTCCTCGCAGATCCCTTGGTAATCTCGAAGAATAATGACATTTGGGCGATGACGAACTTTAGGTATGATGGGCAATCGCATTGAGTTGGCTCATAGCGAATTAGCTGCTGAGCGTTAGGCAGGAAGTCTAACTCTTTGTGTCGCAAACGGTTGCGACGCCCGTCAGGGAGGTTGGCTGTGCCATTGGTCGATCCACATCGTACATTTCAGGTGGCCATTGTGTGCGGGGGGCATGGCCCTCAGCGAGGCGAAAGTCTCGCGTCTGCCCGGGCCTTGGCGAGTGAACTGGCGCGCTGCGGTCACTTGCCCACATTGATCGACTCGGCCGAAATGTCGCCTGAGGCCATCGAATGGCCGGCCTATCAAATCTGCCATGTCGGCATCGCCGATGATGGCGAGTGGCATCGCCGCCTGCAAGGGCGGGGAATTGTGCACACCGGCAGCAGCGCCGAAGCGGTCGAACTCGCGGCCAGCCGCGCCAGTGCTCGGCAGTTCCTGCTGCGTTTCGATGTACCGACGCCGCAGTTCGTGCTGCTGCGCAACCGTGTCTCGCCGGTCGAAGCCGTCGCGCGCGTCGCTTCGCTAGGCTATCCGCTGTTGGTGCGTTCGGACGATCGCCGTATCGGCCACACGCGTGCCGTTCGCAGCCCGGACGAATTGCTCGAGACGCTGCGCGAGCTCTTTCCTACCACACCGCGCGTGATCTGCGAACGCTCATTGCAAGGGCGCGCCTACTCGGTCGTGCTGCAAGGCGAAGTGGTGCTGCCGCCTGTATCCACCGCGCTGCCTGGCGATGTATCGCGTTCTGTTACGCACGAACTAACGCTGGCTGAACGCCAAATGCTCGGCCATGTCGCCAGTATGACAGGCGTAGCTTTGGGCATGTCGGGCCTGGTGCAAGTGGAAGTTGTGATTGATCCCCTTGGACGACCGTGGGTCTTGGAGGCCAATCCGCTGCCGGCGCTGACCGAAGATAGTGTCGTGGCACGCGCCGCCTCCAAGGCAGGGCTATCACTAGCCGAACTCTGCCAATGGCTGGTGCAAGATTGCTTGATGGTCGAATCGTTTCGCTAGCCGCGCCAGCGATCAAAGGAGTGAATCTTGGCCAAAGGCAAGAAGGCAGCAGAAGCCCCCGCCCCGCCCCCCGCGGTTACGCATTGGTATACCGGTCTGGTCTCGCGCCGATTGACGGCGGCGCTCGTGGCCGTCGTTGCGCTGTTTGTGCTGGCCACGATGGGCTGGAAACAGTGGGGACCAACGATTGTCGGCACGCCTGCGTATGCGCTGGACGAAAGCAAGTTCGAAGTCACGCCGCAACCGCCCTATATCCACGCCAATGTCAAGCGCGACGCAATTCGCGCCGGCGGCTTGGCCGGCGTTTCGATCTTGGACCCCAAACTCATCGACAAGGTGCAAAGCGCGTTTGCCGTGCAGACCTGGGTGGCTTCGGTCAAGCGAATCACCAAGCAGCATCCTGCACGCGTCGTTGTCGAACTCGAATATCGCCGCCCGGTCGCGATGGTCGAAGTACTGCAAGGCGAAGAGCGTGGCTTGTTGCCCGTTGATGCGGAAGGTGTGCTGCTTCCGCCTGAAGATTTCTCGGCCAACCAGGTGAAGAAGTATCTGCGGATCGCCTGTGGTCCGACGCAACCGCAAGGCCCGGTCGGAACCTCGTGGGGCGATGCGCGTGTGACGGCCGCCGCAGGCGTCGCTGCATCGCTCGGTGAACTGTGGCAGAAGCTGCAGCTGTATCGCATCGTGCATACCGGCGACGACGCCAATAACGCACCGTCGTTCGACTTGGTGACGCGCGATGGCTCGAAGGTCATTTGGGGGCACGCGCCAGGGCAAGAGGCCAGTGGCGAAGCGACCGCCAGTGAGAAGGTTGCGCAACTTGCGGCATGGCACGAGCACAACGGCCCGCTGTCGGCCGCTGGTGACAAACGCGAAATCAACGTGCGCAACGGCACCCGCGGCACTCCCGCCTCGGCTGCGAAGTTCAAGAAATAATTCGCGTCCGCTCGCGTTTACTGCGGCGGTTCGTCGCGCTGGCGCAATAGCATTTCTTCGCTGTGCTTGCCGAGTAGTTCGCCGCGCAGAATCCCGGCATCATCAGGCGCGTCGATGCCGATGCGAACCACGCCGTCGCGAACACGCACGACGGTGATGCGAATGTTGTCGTTGATGACCAGACCTTCATCGATGCCGCGCGTTAACACGAGCATAGCGATTGTGGCTTGCGAACGCCTTGAGAGGCCCGCAAGCGCCCTCCATGACGATTCGTCGGGAAGGAAATCCACCCTTCAGAGTGAATACAAACCTCGGCATCATAGCGGGCCGCTAGCGACGCCGCAAGGAGGTAGATCCCGCCTGCGGCGCAAGTCTTTTTTAACGCGTCACATCCTCGCGGAGCGAGCGTTTTTCCCCGTCAGCAACCACCCGCCAGCCCTCCGGCAGGTGGCGGCTATTGTGCATAGACGCCATTCGCGGCGGCAATGCTCGCCCCGGCGGTGAACGCGTACTTTTGTTCGCCCAGCAATTGTTCCAAGGCCGATAAAAACAGCAACACATTCGCAGGGCGAGCGCCGTAGCCCATCAAACCGATGCGCCACACCTGGCCTTTGAACGCGCCAAGTCCCGCGCCGATCTCGATGCCAAAACGATTCAGTAGCGCGCCTCGCACCGCGGCGTCGTCCACACCGGCTGGCACGCGCACCGCGTTGAGCATCGGCAGTTGATGCCCCTCTTGAGCCGTATATTCGATGCCGATCGCCGCCAGGCCCGCCTTGAGCGCGCGATGATTCAGCGCATGCCTGGCGAAGCAGTTTTCGAGCCCCTCTTCGTGAATGACCTGCAGCGCCTCGTACAGGCCATAGGTCATGTTGATGGGACCCGTGTGATGATACACGCGGTTCTGGCCCCAGTAGTTCGCCAGCATCGAGACATCGAGATACCAGCTCTGCACCTTGGTCTTGCGATTGAGGACCACCTTCATCGCGCGCTCACTGAACGACACCGGCGCCAGCCCCGGCGGACAGCTCAAGCACTTTTGCGAGCCGGAATAAATCGCGTCGATGTTCCATTGGTCGACTTCCACCGGCACACCGCCGAGCGACGTCACCGCGTCGACCAATAGGAGCGCGCCTGCGTCGTGCACCAGTTTTGAAATCTCTTCAATCGGCTGCCATGCGCCGGTTGACGTCTCGGCCATCACAATGCCCACGACTTTTGGCTTCGCTTTGGCAATCGCGTCTTTGAGATCGTCTGGCGTGAAGACTTCGCCCCACGGGCGTTCGACCTTCGTCACCTTCGCGCCGGCGCGCTCGGCCACATCGACCATGCGACTGCCGAACACGCCATTGACGCACACCACCATCGAGTCGCCAGGCTCGATCAGGTTGACGACCGTCGCTTCCATACCAGCCGAACCGGTGGCGCTGATCGCCATCGTCATTTCGTTCTTGGTGCGAAACAACTCACGCAGCATCTGCTGCATGCCGTTCATCAATTCCAAGTAATACGGATCGAGATGCCCGACCGTATTCTTCGCGAGTGCCTGCAGGACGCGCGGATGAATATCGCTTGGTCCGGGCCCCAGCAAGGTACGAATCGGCGGATTGAGAGGAGGCAGTGGCATGCAAAGTTCCAGGGTTCAAGTATCAAGTGCCAACAGGATCGTTCCAACTTGGTGCTTGGAACTTGCTCCTTGGCGATTTCTGTTATACCGGTGGTCGCTCGCGAACGAGCGCGCTGAGCTGCTTGAATTGCGGTGAACCGGCGACGCGGCACCATTCGAAGAGGGCCATCTCGGTGGTGACCACCGTTGCGCCCGCGGCTTCCATGCGTCGTAGCGCGGTGGCGTGATCGATTTCGTACCGCGCGCCAATCGCATCGACGGCCAAATAAACGCGGTAGCCAGCCGCAAGCAGGTCGAGCGCGGTTTGCAGCACGCAGACATGTGCTTCGATGCCCACCAGCAAGACCTTCGGACGGCCCAGCGATTGCAACTTGGCGATGGTCTCGTCGCAGCCAACGCAACTGAACGATAACTTGCCAGGCATCGGGCCGATTTTTTCCGCCAGTTCGGCCGTGGTGGGACCGAGTCCTTGCGGATATTGCTCGCTGCCCAGCACGGGCACGCCTAGCAGTTGGGCTCCGTCGAGCACGCGGCGAATATTCCAAACCAAACGCTCGTGCGCAGGCAGTAGCCGCACCAACTTCTCTTGGACATCGACGACCAACA
>JAEZGD010000093.1 GCA_023417165.1 Planctomycetota bacterium | reverse complement strand
ACTATGCAGCGGCTATCGACAGTTTCAAGCAACGATATCCTGACGAAGCTGCAGTCGACCTGATGAGCATCGATATCTTGTTACGCGATAAGAAATTCGACGAACTTCATGCGGCCATTGACCGCATCGACAAGGCAGTTGGGGGCGATCCACATTTGGACGCGGTACGTGCCTCGGTTTATTTCACCGATAACGATCTGGGCTCTGCCGAAAAATTCGCTCTCCAGGCGGCCGCTGATCCTAAAGCATTGCCCATCGCATTTTGGCACTTAATCACGATCGCGATGGCAGCCGAAGACTATGAGAAGACGTTGAAATACTTGCTGCAGATCGAAGAACGCTTTGACTTGGAATTCAGCGACCTAACGGAAATCCCCGATTACGCGGGGTTCGTCAAGTCGCCGCAGTATCAAACGTGGCTGCGGCGGCACGACGAACTGCCGGCGGGCGGCCAGCCGTAACCACTTACAGGATTGGACTTTCTGGTATCAATCTCGCACAATAGAGTCAGCCCTGCAGGCGAAACCGATCCTCTACCTGCGAACGAAACTCCGTAAGCTATTCAGCCATAAGGATTTGTCATGCCACGACTCTGGAATCGGCGTCAAGCGCTGCAGTCGTTGGCCTGTGTGTCGGGGGCGGCGGCGCTGGGAAATTTCGGCCCTTCGACGGCCCTGGCGGCCAAGAAAAACGAACGCTGGGAAAAAGGGATTAAGAAGGGGCTCGACTGGGTCGCCAAGACACAGTCGCGGATCGGCCAATGGAATGCGGGTAACTATCCCACCGCCATGACTGCGCTTGCGGGACTGGCCCTGACGGCCTCGGGTTCGACCACCACGCAAGGTCCGTACGCCAAGCAGATTCGCCGGGCGGTCGACTATCTGCAAACCAAAGCGCGCGACAATGGTCTGATCGGCGATCCGCTGACCGACAATCGTTACACGTATGGCCACGGTTTCGCGATGCTGTTCCTGTCGCAAGTGCTCGGCGAAGAAGAAGACGAAGCCCGCCGCGAAGAACTCATCGAACTGCTGACCAAGGCGTGCGAGTTCAGCGGCCGCGCCCAAACGCCCTCGGGCGGTTGGGGCTATGTTAGCGCCAAAGACGGCAACAACTTCGACGAAGGTTCGACCACCATCACGCAGGTGCAAGGCTTACGCGCCTGTCGCAATGCGGGGATACCGGTCGCCAGCGAGATCGTCGAAAAGGCGAAGGACTATATCTATAAGTGCAAGAATGCCGATGGCGGCATCTCGTACAGCTCGCGCAATCACGGTACAAGTCGCCCGGCAATTACCGCCGCCGCGATCGCTTGCTTGTACAACGCTGGCGATTACGACAGCAAATACGTTCCCGAGATGCTGGCGTACTGCAAGAAGACGCTCATCGGCCTCAGTGAAGGAGGCCAATCCTTCGGCCACTGGCACTACACATACCTGTATTACAGCCAGGTCATGTATCGCCAGGCGAAACAGGAATGGGAACCCTTCCGCGACAAGCTCTACGACAAGATCGTCAGCGAGCAACAGAACGACCACTGGGAAGGGAACATCGGTCCCATCTACGTCACCGCCTGCAACCTCATCATGCTGCAACTCGACCTAGCGTATCTGCCGATTTATCAGCGTTAAATCGACACGCGTAGGAGGAAGTTCCAGCTTCGTCCTATCTTTGGCGACAATGGACGAAGCTGGAGCTTCATCCTACTTGTCGCCGCTCGCGATTAGGTTTGCACGCTGCGAAAATACTCAGCGACTTCGCGGATGATGCCATTGAGGTCGAAGCGAGGGCGCGCGGTGATCGTAGCGCGAAGGCGAGTCAGATCGGGAACGCGGCGACGTACGTCTTCGAAGTCGCGATCGTAAGCATCGGAGTAACTTTGGAACTCGACCGTCGAAGAACTGCCGGTCTGTGCGATCACCCGCTGCGCCAGTTCGCCGATGCTGACCGGTTCGTCGCTGCCGATGTTGAACACACGCCCTAGAGCAGCAGGCGTCTCCATCAATTCCAACACGCTGGTCACGACATCGCTGACATGCGCAAAGCAGCGCACTTGCTGGCCGTCGTCGTGCACGACCAACGGTCGTCCGGCGAGCGCCGCCTGGACGAAACGCGGCAGCACCATGCCGTACGCGCCGCTCTGCCGCGGGCCGACGACATTAAAGAACCGCCCAATGACCACCGGCAGGCCATACTCGCGCGCGACCGCTAGTGCGAGAAACTCGTCGATCGCTTTGCTGGCGCCGTAGGACCAACGAGGCCGCGTCGTCGCGCCAAAGACCAGATCGTCCTCTTCGGAAAAGATCGCTTTGGGATTCTTGCCGTAGACTTCGCTAGTGCTGGCCAGAAAGAACTTGATGGGCTGGCCGGCTTTCGACTTGGCGATGAGCTGATCGATCAGCAGTTGCACGGGGCCAATATTGCGCTCGATTGTTTCGAGCGGTTGCCTGGCGATGAGCGCGACGCCCACTGCGGCGGCCAGATGATAGACCTCGTCGACGCCTTCGAGCACCTGTTGCACGAGCGCGGCATCGCCGACCGAGCCGCGCACGAATTGCAACCGCGACGCAGCCGCCGATGCCTGGAGCGCGCGCAAGTTGGCCAGCGTTCCGGTCGATTCGTCATCAATGACCGTTACGCGATGGCCTTGCGACAGCAGAGCCGCGGTCAGGTGCGAGCCAATGAAACCCGCACCGCCTGTCACTAAGATTTGTTTCACAAAGATTTTGCTCGCAAAGGGCGTAACGCGGGAACCGAATCGCTCACTTTAGAATGGTCGGTTGTCGGTGGGCAGTAGTCGGCATCGAAGTCGGGCAGAAACCCGTCCCACGGGGGAATTCTGCGGCTGGCGCGGCAGCCCGATACTGGATTACCTCACCCGACCTTGCGATAATGCTCCGGCGGAAGGACACCGGTCAAGCGCGGCAGGAACAGCCGCGGCTCTCCTTCGCACCAATCCCAAGCGGCTCGGCGAACGATGTCTGGTCCCATCGTCGTTTGCTCCGTGGGGTTGCGGATCATGCTCGCATTGCTTTCGCCTCGCTGCTCCCTCCGCCAGATCGTTTTACCTTGTTTGCCAGGATTCGCATCATACGCCCTTGCGTAGCGGGCTGCGCAGGGGGCGTTGGCTGCCTGATCGTGCGCGGATTGCTACACTAGTTGGAACCCTTGTTACGTAGCTGCTTTTGGGAGATTCATGGATATGATGCGACACCTCCGCAGTGTCTCTCACGTGTTGTGCGCCTGTCTCATGCTCGCGGGGCTCGCCTCGGCGGCACTTGCGCAAGATGCGCCCGCGAAGAGTTCGCCTGAGGCCGAGGCGATGTATGCCGACGCCGCCAATTTCCAGAACAACAATTCGTTCGAGCTGGCGGCCGAGGAATGGGCGAAGTTTCTGACCAAGTACCCGAAAGATCCGCTCGCGGCCAAAGCCCAGCATTACCTCGGCGTCTGCCAGCTCCAGCTCAAGCAATACGACAAAGCCGCCGCGGCGTTCGCCTTGGTCGTCAAGAACCATCCCAAGTTCGAGATGGTCGAGGACGCCTATTTGAACCTGGGCTGGAGCCAATACTCGCTCGGCCAGCACGATGCCGCAGCTGCCACCTTCGTCGACATGCTCAAAGCCTTTCCCAAAGGCAAGTTCACCGATCAGGCGTTGTACTTCCAAGGCGAGTCGTACTATCAGCTCGGCAAGAAGGCCGAGGCCGTCGCCGCTTATAGCGAGTTGGTGAAGTCGTTCGACAAATCGAATCTGCGTGCCGATGCGCTCTATGCGTTGGGTGTTACGCAGGAGGAACTCACCAACTGGGCCGACGCTGGGAAGACCTATGATCTGTTCCTGAAGGAATTCACCGACAGCGACCTGGCGACCGAAGTGCGAATGCGCAAGGCCGAAACCGTGCTGCAAACTGGCGATGCAGCTGCGGCCGAGAAAGTCTTTGCCGAAGTCGCCGCCGTCAAGGATTTTGCATCCGCCGATCACGCACTCTTCCGCCAGGCGTATGCCGCTACGCGTCAGAACAAAGATGCCGAAGCCGGCGCGCTGTACGCCAAACTGGTCGAGCAATTTCCGCAATCGGCCTATCTGAAAGAAGCTATCCTCGCCGCCGGGCGATGCTTCTATCGTGCGCAGCAGCCCGACAAAGCCGCGCCCTGGTTCGAGAAAGTCGTCGCGGGCGATGCCGCCAACGCTCCCGAAGCCGCTCACTGGTTGTGCCGCATTTATCTGAGCCAAAAGGACCCCGCCAAAGCGGCAGACCTCGCGGCCAAGATGATTCCGAGCGCCAAAGACAACAAGTATCTGGTCAATCTCAAACTTGATCAGGCCGACGCGCTGTACGAGCAGCCCGAAAAGAAGACCGAGTCGCTGCCGCTGTATATCGCGATTTCGACCGATCACCCCGAAAGCGAACTAGCGCCGACCGCGCTCTATAACGCCGCCTTCACGGCGCTCGCGCTCAAGCAATACGACGAAGCACTGAAGCATGCCGCTGCCTTCCTGACCAAGCATCCGCAACACGAGCTGGTCGTCGATGTGAAGTACGTCGCGGCCGAGTCGAACCTGCAACTTGGCAAGCTGGCCGAAGCCGAGCAAGGCTATCGCGAAGTCACCAGCGCTGGTGCGTCGCACAACGACCTGAATATGTGGCGCGTGCGGCTCGGCCTGAGCTTGTACCTGCAAAAGAAGTATCAGGAAGTGGTCGATACGTTGACGCCGCAACTGGAGGCGCTCAAGGACGCCAACCAACTGGCCGAAGCCCAATTCTTGATCGGTGCGAGCCAGTTTGCTTTGGACAAATACGACGCGGCCGTCGCGGCCCTGGATGCTTCACTGAAGACTAACCCGCAATCGACGCAGGCCGAAGAAGCCTTGCTGATCCTGTCGCGCTCGCAGCGCAAGCTCAACAAGCTGGAGGAAGCGAAAGCCACGCTGGCCAACCTGCTAAAGCAATTCCCTGAAGGGCGGCTGCAAGATCAGGCCCACTATTACCTTGGCGATGTACTGGCCGCCGCAGGCGATGCCAAGGGTGCCGCCGCCGAGTACGATCTGGTCGCGACCAAGTCGGCTGAATCGAAGTTCGTTCCCTACGCGCTGTATGGCAAGGGCCTGGCGCTGCAAACCGGCAAGGAACATGCGGCTGCGGTCGAAGCTTTCACCGCGCTGATCACGCAGGCACCTGAGCATGAATTGGTGAAGAAGGGCGATGCTTATTTCGCCCGCGCACTCAGCCGTCGCCAGGCAGGCGACTTCGCGGGCGCGGCAGCCGACTCAAATGCTTACCTGGCCACCAGCCCCAGCGGCGACATGGCCGCCAACATCCTGCTGGAACGCGGTCTGGCCGAAGTCGGCGAAAAGAAGTTCGACGCCGCGATCGGCACGTTCAGCAGCATCTTGAAGGAC
>JAEZGD010000073.1 GCA_023417165.1 Planctomycetota bacterium | reverse complement strand
CCTTTCTGCTGACATCGTGCAAGAACTTTCTCGCCAGCCATTGGGAGCATCAACACGCCCAAAAGCGTGGTGGCGGTCGCAAGTTATTGGCGCTCGACTTTGAGCAGGGCGAAGAGCGCATTCAGCTCGAGCCGGCCGATCGCTTCACGCCCGAGCGCTGGTTCGAGCGGCAGTGGGCTCTGACCTTGCTCGACCGCGTGCTCGGATTACTCCGAGACGAGTTTGACCGCGATGGCCGCGGCTCGCAGTTCGAGCTCTTAAAAGGCTTTCTCAGCGGCCAGGAAACGCCGCTTTCGCACGCAGAGGTCGGCGCCCAACTGGGCGTGAGCGAAGGGGCCGCGCGCGTAATTGTGCATCGCCTGCGACGGCGTTATCGCGATTTATTGCGGGCCGAGATCGCCCAGACCGTCAGCGGCGACGAAGAGATCGACGACGAGATTCATCGCCTGTTCGCGGCGCTCGGCAGCTAAGCCATCTGTCGCGCTTAGCGTTCACGATGGCCATTGATAGTCGCGGCGCAGCAGGCCGTAGAGCACAAGGTCTTCAAAACGATCCGCTTTCAGCACATGCTCGCGTAGATAACCTTCACGCTGCATGCCGACCTTCTGCATCACGCGTCCCGAAGCCGGGTTGCGGGCGAAGTGATGGGCATAGACGCGATGCAGATTCAGACGCGTAAAGCAATCGCCAAGCAGCAGGTGCAGCGCCTCCGTACAGTAGCCGCGGTTCCAATAGGGCCGCCCGATCCAATAGCCGATCTCGCCGCGGCGATGAGCCGGATGCAGGCTCACGCCAAGGCTGCCAATGAGCGACTGGTCGGCCAGAGCGACAATGGCGTAAATCGCAGCTTTGCCTTGTTGGAATTGGCTTTCATGGGTGGCGATCCACTGCTCGGCCACGCCGTCGGGATAAGGATGCGGCACCGTGGAGGTGGTATCGGCGATCGCCGGATCGCCTGCCAAGGCTTGCACGGCGGAGCCATCGGCGAGGGTAAACTTACGCAACTTCACTCGGTTGCCTTTTAAGGGATCGTCATTGGGCATGATGTGCTCCTCGCTGGCGATTGGATTAGGACATCGACGGTTTGATCCGTACCAAGGTTCGTGCCCACAGCCTTAAGACCGTCATTTGCGACGAAAAGGCGAGCCGACTAGACTGAACGCTCGTTCCCCGAATTTGACATTTTTTGTTGTAACGCCGCTGCGGAATTCCGTTACAGGCTGGTAAGACACCTTCCGCCTGGAGTTCGGCGATGACCATGACCAGCCAAGTTTGCCCGCAATGTGGTGGCGAATTGCCAGCAGGGCGAACCGAGGGCCTCTGCCCGAAGTGCTTACTGCAACAAGGCTTGCTCACCAACCCGCCGACGGTGGCGCCGACGCAGTCGAGCGATCGCGACGAAGGCTTGCCGGCGTTTGTGGCTGCGACTCCGGAGGAACTGGCTCCTTATTTCCCGCAGTTGCAAATCCTGGAACTCCTCGGCGTCGGCGGCATGGGAGCCGTCTACAAAGCTCGCCAGGCGTCGCTCGACCGATTGGTCGCGCTGAAGGTGCTGCCGCGCGAAGTCGGCCGCGATCCCACCTTTGCCGAGCGTTTTCGCCGCGAAGCCCGCGCGCTGGCGAGTCTGAATCATCCCAACATTGTTACGATTCACGACATCGGCCAGTCCGAAGGGCTGTACTTCATCATCATGGAGTACATCGACGGCGCGAACCTGCGGCAGATCATCCACACGCAAACGCTCTCGCCGGAGCAGGCGCTGGCGCTCGTGCCCCAGATGTGCGAAGCGTTGCAATACGCGCATGACGAAGGGGTCGTGCATCGCGATATCAAGCCTGAGAATATCCTGGTCGACAAACGCGGCCGCGCGAAGATTGCCGACTTTGGCCTGGCGAAGATCCTTGGCGATCGCGTGCTCGATACCTCGCTGACCGGCACCCAGCAGGTGATGGGAACGCTGCGTTACATGGCGCCCGAGCAAATGATGGGGGCCCGCGACGTCGATCACCGGGCGGATATCTATGCGCTCGGCGTCGTGTTTTATGAGCTGCTGACCGGCGAGCTGCCGCTGGGGCGCTTTCCGCTGCCGTCCGAACGCACACCCTGCGACGCGCGCTTGGACGAGGTGGTGCTGAAGGCCTTAGAGCGCGAACGCGAGCGCCGTTATCAGCAAGCGCAAGAGATCAAGACCGACGTTGAGTCGATCTCGAAAACGTATCGCGCCGGCACAGGTTCGCCGCCTCCTTCGCCCGTCCCCGCAACTCCGCAACGCGCGCAGCCGGCGCTGTCGCACGATGAATTCGAACAAGCCGCCGACGAGATCCACGCGCCGGCGGCGGGGCTGTTGCTGGTCAGCTGTATTCAGGCGATCGTGCTGGTGGGAATGATCATCTTCTTCGTGGTGTCGTTCCTGACATACCGTGGCGAAGACTTCGTGCGATCGATGTCCTTTACGTGGGCTGCGGGGCCGATCGGCGCCGGTTTTATGCTGCATCTGCCGGTCTCGTTGCTGATGCTGCCGGCCGCAGTGCAAATGCGACGGCTGCGTTCGTATGAATTCGCCTTGATCGCGAGTCTGCTGGCGATGCTGCCGCTCGGCGCGACCTGCCTG
>JAEZGD010000020.1 GCA_023417165.1 Planctomycetota bacterium | reverse complement strand
ATGTAGAGCTTGTGGCGGTACTGTTCCGGATACGTATCGCTATCGTAGTAATGAATGCCGCAATAAGCGGCCTTCTGGTGCTTGTGATCGACAATCGAGCGAATCGGCCACGTGTGCGGTGGGTACGGACCGCCTTGGCGAATGTAGTAGCCGGTTTCAGTCAGATGCCACAAGTGGTCGATGACGCAGGCGCTGATGAAGAAGCTGCCTTCGGGATCGATCGCCACACCCCAGGGATTGCTGGTCCCTTCGCAGAAGATTTGAAACTCGCGCGTCCGCGGATGGACGCGAAACAGCGCGCAGGTGAACTTCCAACCGGGATGGTCCTTCTGGTAGTGCGGCGAGCTTTCGGGATACTTCACGTGGCAGTAGTTGAACACGCCGTTCAGGCAGTACAGCCAGCCATCGGGGCCCCAAGTCAGCGAGTTCGGCAGCTCGTGGGTGTCGTCGCGACCAAAGCCAGTGACGACGACCTCGCTCTTGTCCGCTTTGCCGTCGCCATCGGTGTCTTGCATGAACAATAGGTCGGGCGCGTTGACGACCCACACGCCGCCGTGACCAACCGCGATGCCGCTGGGAATGTTCAGTCCCTCGGCGAAGACGGTGACCTTTTCCGCTTTGCCGTCGCCGTCAGTGTCTTCGAGGATCTTGACGCGATCGCGGCCGGGACCAGGCTCGCGGCGCGGATACTCGAAGCTTTCGGTAACCCAAAAGCGTCCGCGCTCGTCGATCGTCATGGCAACTGGGTTGACGACATCGGGCTCGCTGGCGACCAACTCGACCGAAAAGCCCTCGGGCACGGTCATCTGCTTGATCGCTTGCTCGGGCGTCAGCGCGGGGCCGGGCGGCTTGTCGTGCCGGCGCGGAATGGCAATCTGCGCGAGGAGATCAGCTGGAGTGAACGACAACGCCAGGCTGGCGATGAGCAGCAAACCAAGAATACGACGCATCACGCGCACCGTTCCGAGAGAGGGCGGACCACAGGCAGGAAGTCCCGATTATGCGAAGCCGCCGGGCGACTCGCAAGTTTTGGCGGTTGCTTTGGCCAGAACGGGGGGCGAATGCCGCGGAAAGTGTCGGCAAAAGTGGCAGACGGTGATTGTGGGTACTGGCCCTAATGAAAAGGCCAGAAGTTGGCAGCCGAGACGATTATGGGCCGCGGCGGAACACGGCACTGGCCGGAGGCCAGTGGCACCCGCCCCCCGCTCGGGAAGATTTACATCACGACCGAGGATAATGCCCGGGGCGAAAAGCAGAGGATGGGAATCGCCAGCGAGGCGAGGCCCAGGCCGTAGCGGAACCAGCCGAGCGGCACGCTGTCGTCGCGCGTGGGCGGATGGTCGATGCCGACGAGCAGGATCAGGCCGATCATCAAGATCCACTGCGCCTCGGAGTTGTAGTACATCGAATACGCCAGGTAGATGACCGCCGTCAGCATGAAGGCTCTGCCGATCCAGTGGGCGCGGCGACCAAACAGCGTATAGATCACGTGGCCGCCGTCGAGTTGGCTGACCGGCAGCATATTCAAGCCGGTGACCAAGAGGCCGACCCAACCCGCCATGAAAAACGGATTGAGCTGACTGAGCGCCACCGGCATGCCTGCCTGGTAGCCGGCGGGCTGCAGCCAATCGAGCAGCAGTCGCACAAACAGCGGATTACGCAGCGCGAACTGACCATAGGCCGGCGCGGTGAAGTCGAGCTGCATCGTGCCCCACACGATCACCGGAATGGCGATCACCAGCCCCGCGAGCGGCCCGGCGATGCCGACATCGAAGGTTTGCTTGCGATCGGCCACCCTGGCGTCCATACCGATGACGGCACCGAACGTGCCGATGGGGAGCAGCGGCATCGGAATGACATAGGGAAAGCTGGCGGGAATGCGATACCACACCGTCGCCAGAAAGTGTCCCATCTCGTGCGCCAGCAAGATGCCGAGCACGCAGACCATATAGATCAGGCCGTCTTGCCAGTGTCGCAGCACCATTTGCCGCGTGAGCAGTTCTGTCTGTGGCGAATCAAAGCCAAACAGCGATTCGCCCCAGATCGCAATCAGCGGATACCATTGATTCGCGCCGACCCAAAAGGTCGAGAGACACGTGGCCAGAAAGAGGGCCAGAGGGAGCCAGACCCGCCGCCGACGTCGAGGCGGTTGCACGATCACTTCGTCTCGCACCTGCGCGGTTAAGGCCTCGGCGGCACTAGGCGCTGGCGCGGGATCGAAGGAAGAATCAGACATACGAGACCATACGAGCGGAGCCGTCACGACCGGAGCATCTGTTTATTGTATCGCATTGCCCCGCTCTGGCAGCCCCGACCCACAGGTCGCACGTGGGTGGGCCTTATTTGCCGAACCACCGCGTGACCATGCGCACGGTGGTGGCGCGGCCGGCACGGCCGATGCTGGTGGTCAACGGAATATGCTTCGGGCAAACCATGACGCAGTTCTGCGCGTTGCCGCAGTTCTGCAAGCCGCCGGGCTGCATCAACGCGTCCAAACGCTCGGCAGAGTTCATCTTGCCGGTGGGATTGCGGTTAAAGAGCACCGCCTGGCTGATGGCGTGCGCCCCGATAAAGGCGTGATCGAACGCTTCGCGCTCGCGGGCTTGGAACTCGGCGTCGGTTTCGCCTTCCAGACGCGTCAGTTCGATTTTGTTGTACTGCGGGCAAGCATCGAGACAGCAGCCGCAGCTCATGCACTCGCTGAGCGGATAATTCTGCTCCTGATCGATCTGGGCAATCTTGGGACCGGGGCCCATGTCGTAATAGCCATCGACCGGCACCCAAGACTTCAGCTTCTTCAGCGCTTGGAACAAGCGGCTGCGGTCGACGACCAAGTCGCGCACGACGGGAAACTTTGCCATCGGCTGTAGTTCGATCTCGCCGGGGTTGTCGGCCAAGAGGCGATCGACCAGAGCCGAGCACGATTGCCGGACCTTGCCGTTGATGACCATGGTGCACGCGCCGCAGACCTCTTCCAGGCAGTTACAGTCCCACGCAACCGGCGCGACCTTTTTGCCATCAACATCGGTAGCCTTGGCGGCGATGCGCTGCAGCACGCTGATGACGTTCATCTCGGTTTCGTACTTGACCCGGTGCCGCTCCCAATAGCTGGATTGGCCGGGCGCGTCCTGGCGCAATATGCGCACCTCGAACGATTCGGGCGGCTTGTGGCCTTGGCTGTGGTGGTCGGTCGCGTGAGCACTGTCGGTATGCGCGTGGTCTGCCATAGCTCTCGTAACTCTTCTTCTTTAGCCGCGGACGGTGCTCCGCGAGGCATCCAACGCTTCGCAAGCGAAGCGGCTAAAAGTTTGACACGGACGAGATGGATAATGGTTCTATCAGGAAGCGCCAATGGCAACTTTGCCAGCCGCGCCGGCGCCGTTGCCTGCCGCCTTGGCTGCGGCTCGTTCTTTCCATACTTGTTCAATTACTTCAGCGCCCACCAGGCCATACAGCCGCGGGCGGGGCGGAATGAGCGAGGTATCGACCGCTTCGTAGGTGATTTCCGGGCCGCTGGGCGTATGCGTAGCAATGGTGGAACGCAGGAAGCGCTCGGTGTTGGCTTCGAACTTGTCGCACCATTCTTCGGCTTCTTTCAGCCGCGCGGCGGGCTCGGTCGAGTGCAACGCCGGCATGCTGAAGTCGGGTTTGAAGTGCGCGCCACGGCTTTCGTCCCGCATGATCGCTCCCCGCAAAATCGCCTTGGCGATGGGGAACATATCTTGCAGGGCCTTGGTGAAGACGACGTTTTGATTGGTCCACGCGCCGGTATCGGACAGCGAGCACTTCTTGGCGCGTTCTTCGAGTTCGCACACCTGGGTGTAGGCTTCTTCGAGCTGCGGATTGCGGCGCACCACGGTGGCGGCCTTAGTCATGGCATCGCCTAGCTCTTGGTGAATCAGGTACGGATTCTCGCCAGTGCCGGAGCGCTTCAGCAGCGCCGAGTGCCGTTCGACATGGCGTTTGCGCGCCTGTTCGAAGAACGAAGCCGGCAGTTCGCTGGCGGCTCCCTTGCTATTTTGTAACAAGGTTTGCACGCCGGGCGCGGTCACCAGGCCGGTGAAAATGCACGACAGCAGCGAGTTCGCGCCCAGGCGGTTGGCGCCGTGGTACTGATAGTCGCACTCGCCCAGGGCGTACAGGTTCGGAATGTTAGTGACCTGGTTCTTCGGCGAACCGACGACGAGGCCGCCATCGCCAGACTTTTGATAGTCGCACCACAGACCGCCCATGAAATAGTGGACGGCGGGGAAGATCTTCATCGGAGTGGCACGCGGATCGACCCCTTGGAACTTCTCGTAAATTTCGAGAATACCGCCCAGCTTGCGATTGAGTTCAGCTCGCGGAATGTGGGTCAGATCGAGATATACGCACTGGCGATCTTTTTCGACACTGAGCCCTTCATTGACGCAGATGTCGAAGATTTCACGCGTGGCGATATCGCGTGGGACGAGGTTGCCGTACTTCGGATAGCGGGCCTCGAGGAAGTAATAGCGTTCGTTTTCTGGGATGCTCTTGGGATCGCGCGGATCGTGCGGAGTCTTGGGCACCCAGACGCGACCGCCTTCGCCACGCGCCGATTCGCTCATCAGCCGCAGCTTGTCGGCACCCGGAATGGCGGTGGGATGGACCTGCACAAACTCGGGATTACCCAGTTTGACGCCGGCTTGATGGCAACGGCTGGCGGCGCTGCCGGTGCAAGCCATCGACATTGTCGAGCGACCATAGATTAGACCAGCGCCACCGCTGCAAACCAGCACCGCATCGGCGGGAAAGCTGCGAATTTCCATCGTCACCAGATCTTGGCCCACGCAGCCGCGGCAGACACCGTTGTCATCGACGATGGGGCCCAAGAAGTCCCAGAATTCGTACTTCTTGATCATGCCTGCCACTTCCCAGCGGCGGACCTGTTCGTCGAGAGCGTAAAGCAGTTGCTGGCCGGTGGTCGCGCCTGCAAAGGCGGTGCGTTTGTAGAGCGTGCCGCCGAAGCGCCGGCGATCGAGGAAGCCTTCGGGCGTGCGGTTGAAGGTGACGCCCAGGCGGTCCATCAAGTCGATGATTTTCGGCCCCCAATAGGCCATTTCTTTGACGGGGGGCTGATGCTGCAGGAAGTCGCCGCCATAGACGGTGTCGTCAAAGTGCTTCCACTCGCTGTCGCCTTGCTGGCGCGTGAGGTCGTTGCACGAGTAGATGCCGCCTTGAGCGCACACGCTGTGCGAGCGTTTGACCGGCGTGAGGCTCATCAGGTCGACTTCAATGCCCATTTCGGCCAGCTTCATGGCCGCCGCGAGCCCTGCCAAACCGCCACCGACTACCATCACCCGTTGCTTCGCCATGACATGATCCCAAGGAGGACGAAGTTGCGCTGTCGTCCAAATGAAGCTAATCGTGAGAAACCTGCGTCTGCCCCATCGAGAGAGCGTGATGCTCTCGTGCGGTTACTCTTTTGTCGTCTCCGCGCCTTTGGTTTCGTCGCCCGTCGCATGGGGCGAATCGTGCTTACGCTTGTGTTCGTTCGGCTCGACCAGGCCAGCGGCGACGCGGGCCTCGTACGTTTCGTCTTCGATCTTGCGCGCCGCCTCGGCATCGAGGGTGGCAAAGCCGAACTGAGCCGACAGGGCGACCATCGCCAGCAGCACGCCAAAACCAACCGACAAGTAATTCGCCCAGCGCTGCGAGGCCGGCGTGACCCACAAGCCCCAGGTAATGCCCATCGTCCAGATGCCATTCGCCAGGTGAAAGACGCACGACAACACGCCGATTGTGTACAGGATGTTCACGACGATCGCGCCGGGGCCTTGCAGGGCTTCGGCCGCGGTTGAAGCGGCGTTATACGCCCGGAACTTTGCGCCACCCAGTGCATCGGTCACCTCTTGCCAAGCGGCAAAATGGAACCAGCCGTGCATGTGAAACACGTGCCACACGATGAACACGAAGGCGATCATGCCTGTGGCGCGTTGCAGCGTATAGCGGTAATTGTTCGTGTAGCGATAGCTGTTCTGGTTAGGCGTGCCTTCGCGGATGATGATCACGCCCAAGATGGCATGGAACAAAATCGGCAAGAAGATGAAGCCCCATTCGACCACCGGCAACAGATTGCCCAGGCTATGAATGGCGAACACCGAATTGACGAACGTCAGCACGCTGTTATTGATGCTGGCGTTGGTCAACAGGTGAACCACCATATAGGCGCCCACCGGGATCAAACCGCTCAGCGAATGCAGGCGGCGAATCAAGAAGTCGTTTCGAGCCCACCAAGAGGATGCCGGGGGAGAGTTATCCACCGCAGACCTTTCTGTGCGAAGTTCTTGCGCTGGCACTAGTTACGGCAAGCAGGACGCCGCCGCGGACGACCAGTGTGCAGCAGGGCACGCATCGCGGGAGAGGTCCTCATCCATAGACCTCGGCCGGGGACATAGGTCCCATTGATCCCAAAACCTATTTCTATAGGAAGGAACCATTGGATGGCAACGGGGCGTAGGAGAAGCAGTGGATTGGGCTGTTGGGCAGTTTGGCGTCTTTCGCTTTGTAATAGCCATCTATGCA
>JAEZGD010000756.1 GCA_023417165.1 Planctomycetota bacterium | reverse complement strand
GGCTTGACGGTGCTGGTGCAAGAGGATTTGGCGGCAGCAGCAGCGCCTGCTCATCAATTAGCGCGACGCTTGGCGCGCGAAGGCTTGTGGGCGCTTGGCATCGTCATGGTCGTCATTTTTGCGCTGTGGTTCTTTGTGGTCCGCAAACTGGGCGAATGGCGTGAGACGCCGGTTAAATCGACGCGGAAGCGAGCGTCTCCTCGCCCGCTGGCGGGCCAGCCCACCATTGGAATGCCCACCGAAACCAAACGCTAAGCGGGTGCTATGGCCGATTTGATTGCTCAAGGACAGAAGTCGCACCATCGCTGGCGACGCAAGTTGCCTGTGGGCCAAACGGTCGTGCTGGGACGCGAAGGCCATTCCTGGGCGACGCCTTGGGACGAGCAAGTGTCGCGGCGGCACTGCGAGCTTTGCTTTCGCGGCGGCCAACTGGTCGTCACCCGGCTCGAAAACGCCCGCAACGCGATCTATTTTCGCGGCCAGCCCAGTCAGCAGTTCACCGTCCGCGCCGGCGAGAACTTTGTGATCGGCGGCACGATGTTCACGCTCGTCGAAGAGCGGGCATTGGCCACGCAGGATTTGCCGCGGCCGGTGACCGAGCAGACCTTCACGGCCGACTTCCTGCGTCGTGCGCAATTTCGTCACGCGGATCGGCGGATCGAAGCGCTTAGCCGTTTGCCAGAGATCATCGCGGGTTCGACGAACGATAACGATTTGTTTGTACGCATTGTCAATGTGCTTTTATCGGGGCTCGATCGTGCGCAAGCCGCGGCGCTGGTGGCGGTGCATGGCGAAGGGGAGCACAGCTCCATCGAAGTTCTGAGCTGGGATCGACGCACGATCGACTTCAGCGATTTCATGCCGAGCGAACGACTGATTCGCCAGGCGGTCGCTGGTGGCGAGACGGTGGTACACGTCTGGAACCAGCAGCGCGATCCTCAGTTCACTTCCAGTGCCAACGTCGATTGGGCGTGTGCCACGCCGGTGCGCGGCGATAGTTGCAAAGGTTGGGCTTTATATATCGCCGGGCGTTCGCATGGCGGCGGCTCGGCGAGCGATGTGGGCTCGCCCGACGATCTGCGCGATGAATTGAAATACATGGAGTTGGCGGCGGCCACGCTCAGCAGCTTGCGCGCGGTGCGCGTGCTCGAGCGGCAGTCGGCCGGGCTCGCGCAGTTCTTTTCGCCGCTGGTGCTCGAAGCGCTTGCCGGGCAAGATCCCGAAGCGGTGCTCGCGCCGCGCGAAGCCGATGTTTCAGTGCTGTTTTGCGACTTGCGCGGCTTCTCACGCCAGGCGGAGCAGAACGCAGGCGACCTGGTCGGCATGCTCAACCGTGTCAGCCAGGCACTCGGCGTGATGACGCGACATATTCTGGCGCATGGCGGCGTGATCGGCGACTTTCATGGTGATGCGGCGATGGGCTTTTGGGGCTGGCCGTTGCCACAGCCCGACGCGGTCGAGCGCGCTTGCAAAGCGGCGCTGGCGATTCGTCGCGAATTCCTGGCGTCGTCGAACGGAACCGTGCATTCCCTGGCTGGTTTTCGCGTCTGCATTGGCATCGCCAGTGGTCGCGCGGTCGCTGGTAAGATCGGCACCATCGATCAAGTGAAAGTCACGGTGTTCGGTCCGGTCGTGAACCTCGCATCGCGTTTAGAAGGTCTGACGAAGATCATTCAAACGCCCATCCTCATCGATGAAGCCACGGCCGCCCTCGCGCGCAAGACGCTGGCTGGCGACGAAGCACGCGTGCGCCGCGTGGCCGTTGTACGACCGGCCGGCTTGGCAACGCCTCTGGAAGTGAGCGAACTGCTGCCGCCGCCGCACGAATTCAAGCTCTTTTCGGATGAGCACCTGGCGACTTACGAAGCGGCCCTCGATTTGCTGCTGGCTAAGAATTGGGAGAAAGCCTTTCAATTACTGCACAAGGTGCCGGCCGAAGACCGCGTGAAGGACTTCTTAACCGTGTTCATCGCGCAGCATAATCGCACGCCGCCGGAAGGCTGGGATGGCGTGATTAACATTGCAGCCAAATAGCAGCGCTGCCTGAAGGGAGAGCCGATGGCGACTTCCGCAGCCGATTTCTTGCCTTCGCGACTGAACTTGATGGCGCTGCGCCGCGCGTCCAAAGTGTGCGAAGGTTGCGAACTCTATAAGAATGCCACGCAAACCGTCTTCGGTGCTGGCCCCGCGAGCGCCGTGGCAGTCTTTGTCGGTGAACAGCCCGGCGATGTCGAAGACATTCAAGGCGAACCGTTCGTCGGCCCGGCGGGCAAGCTGTTCGACAAGCTATTGACTGAAGCGGGCATCGATCGCCAGGCGGTCTATGTCACCAATGCGGTGAAGCACTTTAAGTGGAAACCGCGCGGCAAGCGCCGCATGCATGCCAAGCCTGGCTTGCGCGAGATCGCCGCGTGCCGGCCCTGGCTGGAAGCCGAACTCGAAGTGGTGCAGCCGCCGATCTTGGTTTGCCTGGGCGCGACGGCCGCGCAATCGCTGCTCGGCAAGACTTTCAAGCTGACGCAGCAGCGCGGCCAGCCCATGACGACCGATTGGGCGGCATGGACGATGGCGACGTATCATCCGTCGGCGCTGTTGCGCTCGTATGACCTGCCGGGCGGCGATGCGATGTATGAAGCGTTCGTCAGCGACCTGCATTTGGTCGCGGAGCAAATCCAGCACCAGTTGTCGACTCGCTAGCTGGCCTTCGTGCGCCGCTTGCGATCCCACCACAACAAGGCAACGAGCGTTTTGGCGTCCTGAATTTCACCGCGATCGACCATCGCCATCGCTTCGTCCCACGACACAACCAGGTTTTCAATCTCCTCGCCTTGCTCGCGCGCGGCGGGACCAGGCTGCAACTCCTGGGCGACATACAAATGCATCCGCTCATCCAGAATGCCTGGCGAAAGCAGAAACGAATGCAGCTTTTCGATCCGCCCGGCGATATAGCCGGTTTCTTCGATCAACTCGCGATGCGCGTTCTCGGCGGGTTCTTCGTTCGGTTCGAGCGTGCCTGCTGGCAGTTCAATCAATGTCTGTTCCACAGCCACGCGGTAATTGCGAATCAGGCAAACATGATCGGCATCGATCAGTGGCAGCACCACGACCGCGCCAGGATGACGAACGATCTGCCGGGGGCGCGTGCCCCCTTCGGGCAGCGGCTGCTGCACCTCTTCGACGCGGAATCGGCTAGTTTCCAGCAGCAACTTTCTTTCGAGGGGCATCGTAAGCACCTTTTAGTGGCTGAAGCCGGGCAGTCCGACCCAGCCGACAAGATTGAACGTACATCCGGGTAGTGATAAGATACGTGGGAAATCCGGCGGGTCCAAGTTCGCTTGGACCTGTGCCATTTTGTGGGCGAACTGGCTATGCGCGACCACAGTCAATGGAGCATCAGCCTCGGACGATGGGGCGGCGTTCAAGTGCGACTGCACTTGTTCTTCTTGCTATTCGCCGCCTTCACCCTGTATCTGAGTTGGCAAGAGGGCCAGCCGCCGCGGCACGACGACTATTTGTGGGTCGGCTGCCTAAGTGTCTTCGTGCTAGGACTCAGCGTTTTGGCGCACGAATGGGGGCATGTCTGGGTGGCGCAGCGTTTAGGCGGAACAGTCGATCAAATCGTCCTCTGGCCGCTGGGAGGCATGGTCACGCCCGAACGCACTCACGAGCCACAAGCGGACCTAATGGTCCAGATCGCCGGGCCATTGACGAATCTGGGGCTGGCGGCCATGTGCGTGCCGCTGCTGCTCTTTGACGATCCCACCACACTCGCTGATTTGGCCAACCCGCTCCAGCCTACGAACTTAATTGAAGGTTCGATCTGGATGGTGACTTGGAAGATGGTCTTCTGGGTCAATTGGCTGCTAGCGATTATTAACCTGTTTCCGGCGTTTCCCTTCGATGGCGGACGCATCGTGCGCGCCGCCATTTTGTGGCGCTGGGGCGAACCGACCCGCGAGCGTGCGACCTATGTGGTTTCGTTGATGGCGCAGATCGGCGCAGGCCTGCTATTGGTGTCCGCCTGGTTGGTGCGCGATTGGAATCCGAATCCCTCGATGCCGACGTGGTTCGCGCTGGTGCTGTTGGCGATCTTCTTGTTCTTTAGTGCCCAGCACGAACGTCAAAAACCAGCGCCTGCGGTCGAGAGCGACGATCAGCCGTTTGGCTACGATTTTTCGCAAGGCTATACCAGCCTCGAACGCAGTTACGAAGACTCGCCACGCGAGGAGGCTGGGCCGATCACGCGCTGGCTTGAAGAACGCCGCGAAGCCCGGCAAAAGCGCCAGCAAGAGCTCGAAGGCGAAGAGGATCGCCGTATGGACGAACTGCTGGCCCGCATCAGCGTGCAGGGGCTGCAATCTTTAACGCCTGAAGAGCGTTTATTACTTGAGCGTGTCAGCGCGCGCTATCGTCAGCGACACAGCGGGCCGAGCTGATTGTTCCGCTTGCTCTGAATGTAACGATTGTCGGCAGGTGTTTGCGGTTGAGGTCCCGCAGGCGCGGCGCTTCGCGCCGTTTGACCGTGACGTAGGGTTGCTGTGAAGAGCTCGCCGCTCTCAGCGCGGCCAACCTATGTCCTACCGGTATTTCACGCCATGTCTACGTTGACGGTTTCTACCAACGCCCCTACTACTTTGGGCGAGGCTGGGTTGCAGTCGTATGCCGGGCTCGCTGATGATTTGCAACGCGCGCTGGGAACCGCTTTCGCAATCTGGGATCGCAGCACCGGCGAATGTCTGTGGAGCTCGCCCGAGCAACCCAATGCCGATGACGGCGCGCGCGGCGCTTTAATTGGCGTCATGAAGGCTCAGGCGTCCGCTGAAATCATCGCCGAAGAAGAGCCGTTAATTGTCTTGGCGTTGCCGCTACTGCTTAATGAACGCAGCCTGGTGGCTACCGGCACGTTTTCGCTGCGCCAGGCGACGGACGAAGAC
>JAEZGD010000749.1 GCA_023417165.1 Planctomycetota bacterium | reverse complement strand
ACTCTCGCTGGCGGCGCGCTAATCAATCGCGCGACAAACGACGGGAGAAGCGGTAGCGCACCGAGGCGTCCCTGACGCGCTCGCCAAGCGCACGATCACTACCGCCTCAAGCAGGCGTGTTGCATGCACACCTCCCCGGAGATGAGATGAGAGGGGGAGTTTGTTCCGTAAGATTGTTTGTAGCTCAAACGCGCCGCGAAAGTCAAACGTCTCTTTCGCCAACGCCTCGCTAGTCGTCGTGCCAGCGCCTGCTGGTGCATAACCTTAAGTTAGCGGCAAGGTAACCTTCCTGCGCAGGATGCTAAGCATTGCCTTGGGGACCGACCGAGAAGGCCACGGCTCGCTGGCTTTGCAAAGCGGGCCACAGTCGAGCGTCAGCGCTGTGTTTGTGCTTGTGGCGCTGGATTGGACTTGGCGAGCGTGGCATGCGGAGCATCGATACGCACGTTCCCAGGTTGATGGCGCGGAGGCGAATGGGCGTCGGTGCAAATGCAATCGGCGAAGATGTCTTCGCCTGCGAGCCAGCGGCGCGCGGCGCCGGGCGTTTCCAACGCGCACAAGACGGCGGAATTCAGCTCATACAGATTGCCGTCCAGGCCGGCTTCGACGAGCGCCCGTTGCAAGCCGCCAGAAAGTCCCATGGTCCACGCCTTGGCGGAGCGATCGAGTGGGATGGTTTGTTCCGGCAGATTCCTGCTGGTGGCGGCGGTTTCACATGCCGCGCGCGATAGCGAGAAGACGCCGGCACAGACCAGCGGCCGCGCGGCATAGACCTGGCACAAGCCATCATCGCCCAGCAGTCCGCACCGTGCGCGAATACTAGCACGTTCTGCAGCGTTTAATGCTGCGCGACGCCGGGCGTTCTCGCGCAGCCGCTCGCGCACTTGCGTTAGCTTTGATGCTTCGCAGTTTTGCTGAAGGTATTCCGCCGCGACGATCGCCTCCAGTGGGGTGACGTCGGCATTGACCGTATGGCAACACGCATGGCAGCCTGCACCACACTGACGCAGCACCACCAACGGCGAAGCAGCGACCCCATTCGCCAACTGTTGGTGGGCGACGTCGGTTAGTTCACGCAGCAGGACAGGGGCGGCGCCAGTCGTTAACTTGTGCTCGATCGCAGCGCGCAGCTCGCAAGAGGCGCGGCGGAACAGATCGGCCAAGGGGCCGCCGCGGCCAATGGTTTCGAGCAACGATTCACTGACCGCCATCCGTAACGCCTGAAAAGGAACCTGGGCTTGCGTGTAGGGATATATCTGGCGGCATCGCCCGTAGTGATGATTGCGAAATCGAGCGGCCCTATAAGCGGTAAAATGAGTCGTGGCGACGGCCAGCCGGCAGGCCCCCACTCACCTCCAGACGCTTCTGCCCGTACAATCGCGCCACTTCGCCACACGCTGCGGTGTGGCGCAACCCGCACGAATTTCCGCGAGAAGCCTTCATGCACGCAGAAGTGATTTCGATCGGCGACGAGATGACCAGCGGCCAACGGTTGGATACCAACTGCCAATGGCTGAGTCAGCAACTCGCCGACCTGGGCGTCCGCACCCTGTATCACACCACGGTCGGCGATGATCTGGCGGCCAATGTGCGCGTGTTTCGCGAGGCGGCCGATCGGGCCGATATTCTGATCGCCACCGGCGGGCTTGGTCCGACCGCCGACGATCTGACGCGGCAAGTGGTCGCCGACGTGATGGGCGTCGAACTGATCATGCAGCAGGACGCGCTCGACCATATCAAGTCGCTGTTTGCGCGCCGCAAACGCCCGATGCCCGATCGCAATGTCATTCAGGCGATGTTTCCACGCGGCAGCCGCGTCGTCCCTAATCCGCATGGCACCGCGCCGGGTATCGACGCCGATCTGCCGCGGGCCGATGGTTCGACCGCGCGGCTATTCTGCCTGCCAGGCGTGCCGGCCGAAATGAAAGAGATGTTTGCCGCCACGGTCGCGCCAGCGCTGCTGACGCTGCTCGGTCCGGAGGCGCAACCGATCTTTCATCGCGTGATTCGCTGTTTTGGCGTTGGCGAAAGCGATCTGGAGGCGATGTTGCCGGACATGATCCAGCGCGGCCGCGATCCGATCGTCGGTATTACCGTCAGCCAGGCGACGCTGTCGCTGCGGATTTCGACCACCGCCAAGACGCGCGCCGAGGCCGATGAAAAGATGGAACCGACTGTGCAAACGATTCGCGATTGCCTGGGCAGCATCATTTTTGGCGAAGGGGAAGACGAACTGCCCGATGCGCTCGCGCGGCTGCTGGGCGAGCGTGGGGAAACCTTGGCGACGCTGGAATGTGGTCCCGGCGGCATGGTCGCCCATTGGCTGAGCACCGCGACCGCAGACGCGAATGTTTACGCCGGCGGTAGCGTGGTGCGGCGCAAGATCGATAACGAAGCCGAAACCATGCGCGCTCTGGCGCAAAGCACGCGCGAGCAATTTCAGACTGACTACGCGCTTGCGATCGGTCCGCTTCCGCCTGCGCCGGTCGCGGGCGCGGAGCCTGGCTCGGTGTGGTTCGGCCTCGCGGATGCGAATGGTGCCTACGCACGCTCGGCCCTCTACGCCGGGCATCCCGATCTCTTGCAGCAACTTGCCGCCAAACGCGCGCTGTACTGGCTGCGCTTGCATCTCTTAGGGGAAACCCCGTAGGACGAAGCCGTGCTTCGTCCGTGCTCTCGGTTGCTAGGAGCGAAAGAGCCACCAAATTACGCGGATAAAGCAAAAGGTAAAGCTGATGGCGACGGCTGCTTCAATCCAAGTCATACCCCGAGTTGAAGGGGCCTCCGGCGGCGTCGGATTCGGCGAGGTGTAAGGATTGTCGTCATCCATCGCGTACTCCCTACGCCAGCACCGCGGTGCGCGCTGGGACGGCGGCTTCCACGGTGATGATCACGCACTTAAACGCGGGCGTTTTCGATTGCTCGTCGACGGTGCGCGGCACCAGCACATTCGCTTCGGGATAGTACATCATGGCGTTGCCGGCGCGGATGTCGTTAAAGGCACGCACCAGAATGTTCTTCATCTCGCCAGCGCTGCTGCGCACCGTGACGCGCTGTTCGGGCTTGAGGCCAAGCCGCGTGATGTCGTCGGGATGGAGCAGGATCACATCGCGGCGATCGACGTTGCGGTAAAGATCGTATTCCTCATATACGACCGTATTGAACTGCCCTTCGCTGCGACAGGTCATCAAGCGTAGTTCGCCGGGCTCGGTGCCGAGAATCTCCGGCAAGTCGTGGCAATGCAGTACCGCTTTGCCGCTCGGCGTGGGGAACTTCGGTTGGTGGAAGGTGCGGTTGCTGATCTGGAACTCTTTTTTGGTCTGATCGATCGCCGCTATCTCTTCGAATCCTGGCACCACCTTGGCAATCGCCTGGCGGATTTGACCGGTGCTTTGCATGGCGTTCCAGTCAATCGGCGTCGTGTTAGTCAGCACGCCTTCGGCAATGGTGGCGATGACTTCGACTTCGCTCTTGGGGCCTTCGTGTCGGCGCGGGCCCCCTTCGCTGTAGCGCACGAAGTTAAACATCGATTCTTGCGTGGTCGGCTGCGGTTCTTCGTCACGAGCCAGCACCGGCAGGATGATTGTTTCTTTGGCCAAGCCATGCGCGTGGCCAGTGTTGAGCGTCGTGCTGAGATAGACCAACTGGTCGAGCTTCGCCAGCGCTGCCGCGGCATAGGTGGCGTCGGGATTCGAGCCGTACAAATTCCCGCCCAGGCAAACACCGACCTTCAGCCGTTCTTCGTACGCGCCGTCCATGCAGCCGAGCGTGTCGAGCCCCGGAGTGGTCGGAAGCTGAATACCGAAATGCTGCTCGAGGTTATCGAACACAATCTCTTTCAGCTTCGGCATCACGCCCATCGAGCCGATGCCTTGCACGTTCGAATGGCCGCGAATTGGTAACAAGCCCGCATTGGCGCGACCGAGCATGCCGCGCATCGCCGCCAGGTTGACAATCGCTTGCACGTTCTTGACACCGTGCGCGTGGTGCGTGATTCCCATCGTCCAACTGAAGACGGCGTTCTTTGCTTGCGCGTACTGCTGGGCGAGGTCGTCGATGGCGGCGCGCTCGATGCCGCTCTTGGCGACGATCTCTTCCCACGACGTGGCGCGCAGGTGCGCCAGCCAGTCGTCCGCGCCTTGGCAGTATTGTTGTAAGAAGCTGCTGTCGCCCGCGCCTAACTCGTCGATACGCTTGGCGATACCAGTGAGTAGCGCCAGGTCGCCGCCGATATGGGGCTGAATATAAGTCGTGGCGATCTTCGTACCGAACAGCAGGCTGCGCGGGCTGCTGGGAATGCGGAAGTTCACCAGGCCAGTTTCGATCACCGGATTGATCACAATCACTTTGCCGCCGCGATTGCGGACATGCATCAGTGTGGTCATCAAACGCGGATGATTGCTGGCGGGGTTACCGCCAATGACAAACACCATGTCGGCGTGTTCGACGTCGTCAAGGACCAGCGTGGCAGTGCCTGTCCCCAGTGAAGTTTGCAGGCCGACGCCGCTCGCCTGGTGACAGTAATAGCTGCAATTATTGACGTTATTGGTGCCGTACAGCCGCGCGAACAGTTGCAGCAAAAAGCCGGCTTCGTTCGAACTGCGTCCGCTGAAGTACCAGAAGGTATCGTCGGCCGCCGTCGCACGCAGCTTGGTCGTAATGCGCGCGAAAGCGTCTTCCCAAGTGATGGGCTGATAGTAGTCCTCGCCAGCGCGGATCACGACCGGTTGCACCAGCCGACCGCACGATTCCAGTTCGCGGGGCGAGAACTTCTGCAGTTGAGCTGTCGCGTAGGTCGACCAGAACTCGGGCTTGATGCCCCCCTGCATGTCGGCCGCCATGGCTTGTAGCGACTTTTTGCAGACCTCGGGAAAGCCGCCGACCTCGTTGACCATGCCGCCGCGCTGCCCACCCATGCCGAGGGCACAGGTCTTGCAAGCGTTCTTGGTCCGCATCGCCTTCCACAGCTTCCACAGACCGCCCACCTCGCGGGCCTTGGTCAGGGTATACAGAATCGCCGGCCAGCCGCCGCCAGAGGTGACCTTTTTCATGCCAGAAGCCGTCCGGTCAGAAAGATGAGGAAAGGGGGGATGCTGATAGTATATCGTATGTAGAATGCTGTTACCGCACGAGCAAATCGTGACAAAAGCGTGGGCCACGCGGGCAGAGGCCTGATCGCCGGGCGGGTCGCCGCAGACCTGCCATTGACGCGGAAGCCGCCAGCGTCGATGCTGCTGGCTTGCATCCTCATTTGCCAATTAAAGGACATGCGATGAAGATTTCCTTTGGGTGCCTGCTGGCGGTTCTGGTCCTGGCCGGATGCGGCGCGCCAGGCGGTTTTTCCGCGACGCGTATGTTTGGCGCCCCTTCTAAAACGGAGACGAGTGCTGTGGCCAACGCCGACGATGCCAAAGAAGTGACCACGGCCAGTGGTTTGAAGTATGTCGATCTCAAGGAAGGGGACGGCGCCAGCCCCGCTGCCGGGCAGACCGTGGTGGTGCATTACACCGGCTGGCTCACTAACGGCAAGAAGTTCGATAGCAGCGTCGATCGCAAAGAACCGTTTTCGTTCTCGATCGGCAAAGGCCAGGTGATCAAAGGTTGGGACGAAGGCGTCGCCAGCATGAAGGTTGGCGGCAAACGCAAGCTGACGATTCCTCCGCAGCTTGGCTATGGAGCGCGCGGCGCTGGCGGAGTGATCCCGCCGAATGCTACGCTGGTGTTCGAAGTCGAACTGCTCGACCTGAAGTAAGCGATTTTGACGCAGGCGCACCCGCCGAGACCATGGCATGCCAGGTGAACGTACTTCCCACTTCGCCTGGCAGTGTGCGCTGACGACACTGCTGAGCGCGGTGCTGCTGTTTCTTGTCCAGCCGATCATCAGCAAGATCATTCTGCCCTGGTTTGGTGGCAGTCCGGCGGTCTGGACAACCTGCATGCTGTTCTTTCAGACGCTGCTGCTAGCCGGCTATGCGTATGCGCATTGGCTGGTGCGCGCGTTCAACCAGGCGTGGCAAATGCGCATTCACGCCTTCATGGCGCTGGCGGCTGCGCTCACACTGCCGATCACGCCAGGGCAGCCATCGCTCGATGCTGACGCAGAGCCTGCGCGCTGGATTTTGTGGCTATTAGGCATGAATGTCGGGCTGCCGTTCTTTGTGGTCTCGGCGACCGGGCCACTGCTGCAATCGTGGTTTAGCCACATCTATCCTGGTCGTCCGCCCTATCGGTTGTATGCGTTGTCGAATATCGGCTCGCTCGCGGCGCTGTGGTTATTTCCGCTGGTGTTGGAACCCAAGCTCAACAGCGCGCAGCAGGATTTGCTGTGGTCGGCTGGCTTCGGCATCTACTTGGTGTTGCTGTTTGTGATGCAGGTGACCTTCGAACGCCTGCCTGTGGACGAGAACGAACTAGTTTATCCGCAGCCCGCCACTCACAAAGAAAAAGATCCTGTGCGGCGGCAGGACATCTTGCTGTGGATGGCGCTGCCGGCACTGGCGTCGGTGATGCTGGTGGCCGTCACC
>JAEZGD010000741.1 GCA_023417165.1 Planctomycetota bacterium | reverse complement strand
TGGCAGCGGCGTCGGGATGCTCGATCTGCTGCACGCCTTTTGATGACGCGTATCCCACCTACGGCGGCAAGTGGGAACGAACCGATCAATTCCGCGGTCGCGTTGGCTCGGCCTTTGAGCCGGCGGGGCCGACGCCGCTCGAAGACGGCACGATGTTGCACGAACCAACGCCTGCGGTCGAGCCTCTGGAAGAGACTCCGACGCCGGAGCCAGACGGCATCGAATACAGTCTGGAATAAGAAACCTCGACAAACCGGCGTGTAAAGTCTTTTCTCGGCGCACGCGGTGGGTTACGGTATCTGGGCGTATTCCTCTCCGCCCTTCCCGCCCCGCTGCGCGATATGACAGACTCTTTGCGCGATTCTGCGCCTCCTCCTGCATCGCCGGTTAGCCTAGTTGAGACGCCGCCGACTTCGGTGTTTGGCATTCTCTCGCGTTTAGGCCCCGGCCTGATCATTGCCGGTTCGATCGTCGGCTCTGGCGAGTTGATCGCTACTACTTCAACCGGCGGCAAAGCAGGCTTCTCGCTGCTGTGGCTGATCATAATCGGCTGCGTGATTAAGGTCTTTGTCCAAGTCGAGTTTGGCCGCTATTCGATCGTCACCGGCAAGACGACGATGGAAGGGCTGAACGACGTGCCAGGGCCGCGCGTCAAGATGCTCGGCAATTGGCTGATTTGGTATTGGTTCTTCATGTTCCTGTCGAGCCTGGGCCAACTCGGCGGCATCGTGGGCGGCGTCGGCCAGGCGATGGCGATCAGCGCACCGCTGACCCAAGCGCAGCGCAACTACAACGAATATCGCCAAACCATCACGCAACTCGAAGTCACCGAGGCCGAACTTCGCTTGCGCGAGCAGCAGCCCCGCGTCAAACCCGAGGTCGTCGAGACGCTGCGCGCTCGCCAGGCAGAGTTAAAATCGGCCTTGGCAAAACTGCCACCCGAGGTTCCCCAGGCGCGCGACGATCGCACCTGGGCCTGCATTCTGACCGTGGGCACCGCGATTCTGCTCGTACTCGGTCGGTATCGCTTACTAGAAGCGGCCACGACCGCATTGGTCGCCGGTTTTACGTTTGTCACGGTCATCAACGTGGTGATGCTGCAAATGCATCCCGTTTGGCATATGACCTGGAGCGACCTGCAGAGCGGGCTCTCGTTTCAATTGCCGCAAACGACCGACGGCGCGCAAGCGATCACCATGGCGCTGGCGACGTTTGGCATCATTGGCGTCGGCACGAACGAACTGCTCGCCTATCCGTATTTTTGCATCGAAAAAGGCTATGCCCGCTTTACTGGCCCGCGCGACAAGACATCGGCCTGGGCCGATCGGGCGCGTGGTTGGATGCGGGTGATGCGCGCCGACGCCTGGTGCTCGATGGTGATCTATACGTTTGCCACCATCGCCTTTTACATCCTCGGCGCGTCGATTCTGTTTCCGATCGGACTCGATCCCAAAGGGACCGAGATGATCCGCACGCTGGCGGTGATGTACGAACCGATTTTTGGGGAGTATGCACCGGCGTTATTCCTGATAGGTGCATTCGCCGTGCTGTATTCGACGTTCTTTGTCGCCAATGCAGGTCACGCGCGGGTCTGCGCTGATGTCGTGCGCGTGCTATCGTCCGACCAGGCCTCGCAAGATAAATTCCATCGCTGGGTTCGCAACTTCAGCGGCCTGCTGCCGTTCGTGTGCTTGTTTATGTACCTGGTCTATGGTGAGCCACGACGGCTGATCTTCATTAGTGGCTTCATGCAAGCGCTGATGTTGCCGATGCTGGCCGGCAGCGCGTTGTATTTCCGTTATTATCGCGGCGATCAGCGGTTGCGACCAACGACCCTCTGGGACATCTGCTTGTGGATCTCGGCGGCTGGCCTCTTGGTCGTTGCCGTCTGGGCGTTCATCGACGCCTATGGAAAGATCATCGTGCCGCTGTTCAATTAGGCAGAATAAGCAGCGTTTCAGAAGCTGACTTAAAGGTTGGCCGCCGCGAGTATCTTAGGCGGCCAGTTCGCTTTCCTGCCGCAAACGCCCCAGCAAGTGGCGAATCTGCTCGCGAAGTTCGCGACGCTCTTTCTGCCAGCGCTGGTCCTGCTGCCGCGCGAGTTCTTCTTGCCGATCAAGCTCTTGCTCACGCGCGACTAACCGCGCCGACTGCGCTTCGATTTCCTGCTGTTGACTGGCAATCCAGGTGCGCGTCTGTTCGCGCTGTTCGAGCAAACGACGTTGCTGATCGTCCAGTCGCGCGGCCAGCCGCACGAGTTCCGCCTGCTGCGCTGCCAGTTGTTCGTTGGCTTCACGATAATGTTCCGCCAGGCGTTGTCGCAAAGCGGCGAGCGAGCGCGTCAGTTCGGCCGCCGGAACATTCCGCGCCAGTTCCAGCCAGACCTGTTCGGAAACGAGCCGCAATTCGATCGACTCGCGATGCATGCGCGCTGCATCATTGCGCAACTGCTCGACCGCGGCGCGATGCTTGGCGAGCGTCTCTTCGGCCAAATCGAGATGCTGCTTGCGCTCGGCCAGTTCGGCGCGCTCGCGTTGTTTCCATTCGACCACTTCGCGGCGCTCGTCGCGCGCCTGAAGTTGTAGCTTCTCGCGCAGGGCCGCCAATTCGGCGCGTTCGGTGTCAAGTTCGCGGGCGTGTGCCGCGAGCAGCGTTTCGGCCTGTTCTAGTTCGCTCTGACGAGCGGCCAGCCGCGCTTCCCACGCCTCACGATCGCGCCGCCCAGCGAGCGCATCTTGCTGCCGCAGTAACTCTCGTTCACGTTGTTCGACGGCCGCGCGCGCCTGCTCCAGCTGGCCCCATTGCCGTTCCAGCAACTGCTGCGTTTCCAGTTGGCGAATCGCCAGCTTTTGCTCGGCCGCCAGGCGCGCGGTCGATTGCTCGACGCGTTCTTGTTCCAAGCGTTCATAGGCGATTTGGAAGGCTTCGTTTTCCGCCTGCAAACGCATTTCGCGCTCTTCGAGAGCGGTCACGCGATCAGCCAGCATCTGCTCGCGCTGCGAAAGCTGAATGTGCTGCTCGGCCGTATCGCGATCGACCGAAACCTCGGCGGCGGCCAGCTGCGACGCTTTCTCTTCCAGGTCGTGCAATCGCGCGGTGAAGTCGGCCTCGCGCTCGCGCTCGTCGCTGTCCCGCTCGCGCATCCACAGGCGAGCCATGCGCAGTTCGTTTTCGAACTTCGCCTCGCGCGCGTTCATCAACGCTTCGCGGCGGTCGAGTTCCTGCTGCTTGCCACGCAAGTAAGCGCCCAATTGCAACGCTTGTGATTGCATCTGCTCTGGCAGATGGGCGGGGCTGCGGCCGATGGCGGCGACGACCGGATCCATTTCGCCGGCAGGCTCGGCTTCTGGTTCGGGCGCCGGCGATGGTTCGATCGGTGGAGTCACCGCGGCAATTGGATTGGCGTTCGACGGGACCTCGTCCCCCATGGCATGGGGTGGATCAATCCGTGTCAGCACCGCAGGGACCGTGGCGGCAGCGCCAGACTCGGGGCTGATCGGTTTCGTGCTCGTCTTCGTTTCCATACAGCTCTCCGACAGCTAGCACGGCGACGCCGCGCGGGCCTACACTTCGCCCGATTGATACCTTCGGCAAAGTCGACCAAGACTATCCAGAAGAAAATGTTTGCCAGATGATCGCCGGCTCAAGTTAGCAACGAGCGAAAAAAGGCCGCCCTCCGGCGGGAGCAGGGAGGGCGGCCCAAAAGAGCAACGCGGCGTTTTGCGAGTCTTCCCATCCCATGCGTGGCGACGGGCAGCACGTACGCAGCATCGGCCTCCCTTGTGAGATCTGGGCCAGCGATGCTGCTCTTAGCCAACGATCGACCCGCGGGAGAAAAACCTGGTGCAATCGCGGGAGAGGCCGGAACCCATCGGGCTCAACGACCTAGGGGCCAATCATGGTCACGCGCACAAGCGCAAAACGCTGCGTTGCGAAGCGACCGAATCGAAAATGCCACCGCGCAGGCAACAATTTCACGCGGGAGCTAGATAAAACCTAACGCGCTCCACGCCATAAATTCAAGCGATTTTCTGAAAAAATCAGCCCGAGCGTCATTTTCTTTCCTAACAGCACCGCCAGTTCGCAGGCGTTGCCGACCCCGCAACTGCTAGCGACTTCGCTACAATCGGGGATTCATTCGGTTTGCTTGAGGCTCGGTAGAGAGGAAACAGACGTGGCGGCGCAGCTCATCGATGGAAAACAACTCTCGAAGCTCATTCAACAGGAAGTCGCTATCGAGGTGCGCGCGTTTGTCGAACACCACCAAACCAAGCCTTGCCTGGCGGCGGTCCTGGTCGGCGACAATCCGGCCAGCGAAGTCTATGTCCGCAACAAGCGCACCGCTTGCGAGCGCGTTGGCATCGCCAGCCAACTGCATCGTTTGCCCGGCACGACCAGCGAAGACGAACTTCTGGCGCTGGTGGCAAAGTAGAATGCCGATCCCGAGGTTAGCGGCATCTTGGTGCAACTGCCGCTGCCGAAGCAAATTCGCGAGTCGCGCGTGCTCGATGCTGTCGCGCCGGTGAAGGATGTCGACTGCTTTCATCCCGAGAATGTCGGCCTGCTCTCGCAAGGCCGGCCCCGTTTTTTGCCTTGCACGCCGCATGGAGTGCAGCAAATTCTGCATCGCAGCGGCATTCCGGTCGCTGGTAAACATGTGGTGATTGTGGGTCGCAGCGAAATCGTCGGCAAACCGCTCGCGATGCTGATGATGGCCAAAGATTCGACCTGTGGCCCGAGCGCCGCCAACGCCACCGTCACAGTTTGTCACAGTCGCACCGCGAATCTGGCCGAGATCACGCGTTCGGCCGATGTGCTGATTGCCGCGATTGGGCAACCGCGATTCATTACTGCTGAAATGATTAAGCCGGGTGCGGCGGTGATCGACGTTGGCATCAATCGCACCGACGATGGGCTCTGCGGAGACGTCGACTTCACCCCAGCGTGCGCTGTCGCGGGACAGATCACGCCAGTGCCGGGCGGCGTCGGCCCGCTCACGAT
>JAEZGD010000731.1 GCA_023417165.1 Planctomycetota bacterium | reverse complement strand
GATCGATCGCATTCAACCGGCCGGCAAGAAGGTGATGGAGATCGGCGAGTTCTTGCGTGGCTATCCGCTGACGGTCGGCACGGTTTTGCAGTAGCTGTCAAAAAGATCGCCAGCGAGCCCCTTGACTGGTGTGGTGGACATGCGTATCGTTCTGCCGCGCGGTGTGCGCCGATGGGGTGCGTCGCGCGGCCAATCGCAGGGGGTTTTTCAACAAGTACGATGTGAAAACGAGTCGCCGAAACGGCAGTTAAAGCCTTGATAGCTATCAACTTCCGCCTCGGCGCGCAGCGCCTTGCCATGTTGAAAAACCTCCCGGTCCGCAGCAGGGTCGAAGTTGCAACAACGCGGTTGGCCAGTGCGAATGGGGCCAAAGAAACTCCCCTCGCCGTTGGTTTCCCAGGCGTGGTAAACTGAGGAACTTTTGCCCGGCGAAGGGAGTCGACCGGTATGTCGTTATTTTCTGGAAACACGTTCGATCTGGTCCTCTTGGCGATCGCGGCCTATGTCGCGGTGATCGCGTTGGTCCGCATGATGCTGGCCGAGCGAAATCGCCTAGGCGACGAACTAGATCGGCAGATTGCCGCCGAGCGTGCCCGGCAAGCGGCCGAAAAACGCAAGGCGGAAAAAGAACGCCGCCAGCGCGAGATAGAAGCCGAGTACGAACGCCAACGCCGCAGAGCCGCCTAATACGGTAAGTGCCAAGTTCCAAAGACCAAGTTCCAAGGAAGAAGTTGGAATGCGCGTTGGGAACTTGGGCCTTGGATCTTGGAACTTTTAAGTAATGAAGCGCTTATACATTGAAACCGTCGGCTGCCAGATGAACATGCTCGATAGCGAGATGGTCGTCGCCAGCCTGCGCCGCCAAGGCTACGAGTTGGTGCACGAAGCGACCGACGCCGACACGATCCTGTTCAACACGTGCAGCGTTCGCCAGCATGCCGAGGACAAGACCTATAGCGCGCTGGGACGTTTGCGGCGGCACAAAGAAAAGTTCCCGCAGAAGATCATTGGCGTGATGGGCTGCATGGCGCAGAAAGATCAGCGGCTGATCTTCGAACGCGCGCCGTATGTCGATATTGTCGTCGGCCCCGGCCAGCTCGCGCAGATTCCCGACTTGATCCTGCAAGCCGAAGCCGGTCAGCGCGATCAACTGGCGGTCGGCCTTGGGCGGCGCGATGGGACGCTCGATCAGATCAAGCGCAGTCACGAAACCTTCGATCCGCTGCGCGATCCGGCGATGCGGCCGACGCCTTTTCAAGCGTATTTGCGCATTCAGATTGGCTGCGACAAGTTTTGCACCTACTGCATCGTGCCGATGACGCGCGGTCCAGAGCAGGGGCGCGATCCGCAGCAGATTGTCGAGGAAGCCAGGCTGCTGGCCGAACAAGGTTGCAAAGAGATCACGCTGCTGGGCCAGACGGTCAACAGTTACAAGCACACGGCCGACGGCAAGACCACGCGGCTAGCCGATCTGTTGCATCAACTGCACGAAATCCCCGGCTTGTTGCGGCTGAAGTTCGTCACCAACTATCCGAAGGATATGACGAAGGAACTGCTCACCGCGATCCGCGATCTGCCGAAGGTCTCGCCGTACTTGCACGTGCCGGCGCAAAGCGGTTCGAACGCTGTCTTGGAACGGATGAAGCGCGGCTACACGGTTGAAGACTATCGCGACATGATGGCGCGCATTCACGAGCACTTGCCAGGCGCAGCGGTGTCGAGCGATTTTATCGTCGGCTTTTGCGGCGAGACGGAAGAAGACTTTCAGCTCACATGCGAACTAGTGCGCGAGTGCCGGTTCAAGAACAGCTTTATCTTCAAGTACAGCGAACGCCCCGGCACCAAGGGAGCGGATCTATATCCCGACGACGTGCCAGAGGACGTGAAGAAGCGCCGCAATAACGAACTGCTGGCGATTCAAAACCAGATCAGCATCGAAGAGAACGAGCGCTTCCTGGGACGCACCGTGGAAGTGCTGGTCGAAGGTCCCAGCAAGGTTGCTGAGAAGGAAGACGCGCACGACGAGACGCACGTGCATAGCGAGCGCGACGTGCTGCAACTGATTGGCCGCACGCACGATGATCGCATTGTGGTGTTTGAAGGCAATCGCCGCCAGATTGGTCAGTTGATGCCGGTGGCGGTCTATGATTGCAACAGTCACACGTTGTTTGGGGCAGTTGTGACGGAGCACGTTGGTCCCGAAGTCCATATGATCGGCACCTAATCCACGAATCACCCGACGATGAGGGCCCCTTCATGCCAGGCCGATTATTGTTCGGATCGCTACTGATGTTCACGATGGCGGTTGCCGCAGAGGCCGAGATGCCTGCGGCCGCGCCGCTCTGCTTTACCTTCGCGCATGCCGACGCCGCCAAGGCGAAGGACGAGCCGCATCCGTTCTTTCGCGTCTTTCCCGAAGGCAAAGACAAAGCTGGGCAGGACGCGAGCGGGACGCTCGATACGCTCAAATTCGCGCGCGGCGAATCGAAGCTCTATAAAGACCACGATCGCCAGCCAGGCTTGATCGTGGTCTTGCGGCGGTTGATTCTGCTGCCGCTCGCCAGCGGTGATTACAAAGCGATTTTGGAAGGCGAGTACAACGCGGTGCAAACCGTCGTCGACAAAGCCACCATGCAAACGCTGCTCTCAGGCAAAGTGACGGATCTGGTCTTCGCGTCGGAAAGCACCAAGGGCATTCGACCTGTCGCGTTTACGATCAAGGCGAAGACGGTCTTTCGCGCGGCGCTGGTCGATGGTCATTTGCACGTGTTTGGCGGTGAAGGCGCCAGCACGATCATGCATTACACCTTCCGCGGCACGTATACCTATGAAAGCGATCCTGTGCCGCTGGGACCCGCACAGAGTTCGACTCCGGTCTACATCGGCCAGGCATCGCAGCTCAAGCTCAAACGCAATCGCGAACCGGAAACGTTGCCGATTATCAACTAGCGAATCGTGCGCGGCAGCGAAGGGCTATAAGTCCAGCGCGCCGCTGCGATGGGTATCGATAATCGCGTTCAGAAAGCCGCGGCGAATCGCATCGTAACCGCGGTCGTTGGGATCTTCGATATTCGAATAGAACCAGTAGTAAGGATCATCGCGGCGATAATTGCGTCGCCAAAACTGGCGGCAATGCGAACCGTGTCCGAGAAAGATCTGGTAGAGCGGCACCAGCGATACGTTGGGTCGTTCTTCCGCCTTGCGAGATAGGATCCGATTGTAGCGCTCGTGAATCGCCAGGCCATCGCGCCAGTGAGGCAGGTACACGCTCGGTGCATCGCCGACACCATCGGTCGGATCGTAGATGTCGGCCAAATAGATATGGCACCCGCCAGGGAAGCGGGCGGCAATCAGGTCCAGCATTGTGTCCAGGCGAGTCGCGAAGTTAGCAATCCATGGCTCGGCCTGGGCCAAAGTCGCGCCGTACATGGCTCCTTCGCGCGGCGGCATGCGGCCATAGCTATGAATCAGATCGTTGCCGCCGGTGGTGAGCACCACCAGGCCAAAGAGTTCCTCCGGCTGTTCGGGAAAGGCTTCGATGGCGCGCAAGTGTTCCAGCGAGTTACTGCCAGAGACCGCGATGTTCTTGGCCGTGATATTCGGCAAGACCGTCGTCAAGCAGCAGTCGTGCAGTTCCTCGAATTCATCAGGAGGATTCTGTAGCAAACGCTCGAAGTAACTATGGTCGCGGCTGTCGGCTCCCAGCCCCGCGGTGATGCTGTCGCCAATGCCGAGCAAGAGCACCGGGCGTTGGCTCCAGGTGGATTCAAACGGTTCACGCGGCACCGCGGGACCGGCCGGGCCAGAGCCGATCGGTCGGGCGATCCAAAACTGAATGTACGCCACCGCGCCGAAGATTAGCACCAGGCCAATCGCCGCAATCGTCAGCAGCCGCTTGCGTCGTACTGTGGTGAGGAAGCCCATGTGGGTCAATATGCAGCGCGGTGCAGCGCAATACAATAGAGATCTTGCCAATCGATATCAGCACAAAGGCTCGCCATGATTCCTGCTCCCACGCCTGCCAACGAAGCCCAGCGATTGACCGACTTGTACGAGCTGCGCGTGCTGGATACGCCGCCGGAAGAACGCTTCGACCGCATTGTTCGTTTGGCCAAGGCAGTGTTAGGTGTGCCGATCGCGTACATCTCGCTTGTCGATAAGAATCGTCAGTGGTTCAAAGCCAAGACTGGCATCCAGGCGGAACAAACGGGCCGAGCAGAATCATTTTGCGGCCATGCGATTATGCAGGACCACACGCTGGTCGTTCCCGACGCACTGCTCGACGAGCGTTTTCGCGATAACCCGCTGGTGATCGGCGAACCGCACGTGCGCTTCTATGCCGGGCAACCGCTGAAGGGGCCGCGGGGAACGAACGTCGGCACGCTGTGCGTTGTGGCCAGCAAGCCGCGCACGCTCGATCCTCACGAGCAGTGGCTGTTGCAAGAGATCGCCGCCATGGCTGAGCATGAATTGGCACTACGCGATACCATCGAAGCGCAGCAACAACTGCTGGCGGCGCGTCAAGCACTCGCCGACGAGTTGGCGCAAGCTGCGTCTTACGTGCGCTCGCTGTTGCCAGTGAAACTAACCGGCGAGATTGCCAGCGATTACGAGTTTGTATCTTCGTCGCAACTGGGCGGTGATTTGTTCGGCTATCACTGGCTCGACGATCGGCAGTTGGCTTTCTATCTGCTGGATGTGTGCGGGCATGGTGTGGGCGCGGCGCTGCTCTCAGTCTCGATCCATCATGCGCTGCGTAGCGAGACCTTGCCCAATGTGTGCTTCTCGCGGCCGGCTGAAGTGCTGACCGCGCTGAACCAGGCGTTTCCGATGGAAGATCACGATGGTCGCTTCTTCACGATCTGGTATGGCGTCTACGATCGGCAGACGCGCGAGCTGCGCTATGCC
>JAEZGD010000684.1 GCA_023417165.1 Planctomycetota bacterium | reverse complement strand
TGCTTGAGATGTGATTGCATGGCATCCTCGACTATTTCAACAGGTCGGCTGCTTGTTGCTTCTTCGTGTCGCTTTGCAGTTGTTCCTGCTCTTGAATGAGCGAACGCACGAGCTCCACCAGTTCGTTGTACGTTTCCAGGTCGAGCATCCGTTGCAGGACGGTATCAAGATCGAGCAACAGTTCGGTCGCGCCATCCACGGCCAACTGGGCGGCCGCGGTGTCATTCGGAGCGGCTTCCATGGTCTTCAGACGAGTGTCGAACGCAGGGAATCGCGACTTGACGATCTGGCCGAGCGGATCAGCGATTTGTTCTTTGAGGCGCGCTTTGCGCTCTTCGGTATCGACGCGATTGTTGATGAGCTCGGCGCGGATGTCTGCGAACGAACCGGCAATGCCCAGGATCTCTTGGGCGGACTTTTGACTTTGTTGCAAAGCACGCTGGGCGATCAACGTGCGCAGCGAAACCGACAGCCCTTCCTCGGTCTGAAGCTCGCTATCGGCGTCGCTTGCGGGCGCTTCGCTCGAAGCCGATGGAGCCGGTTCTGCCGCGGCGCGCAACAGCTCGTCACGCGTATCGGTCAGTTCGGTAATGACCTGCTCGAATCGCCGACGCAGGCCCAGTTCGCGGGCTTCAAGCGAAGCGAGCAACTCGTCAGGCGTGACGACTTGCAGTTCCCAACGATCGCCATAACCGCTTTGCGGACCACCTTCAAGCGCGTGCTTGTCCTGCCCGACCACAACCAGCGTGAGCTTGTCGGTCGGTTTGAGCTGCCAGCGCGAGTCTTGACCGCGCAGCCCGCGAAAGTCGAACGCATGACTCAGAGTGCCATCGCGCGCAGCACTGAACGGCAACTGCTGCGGCGGCTGGTCGTTGATTTGCAGATCGAACCACGATTTCTCGACTCCATAGTCGTCCTCAATCGTCCCAGCGACCGGCAGCGAGACATCCGGCGTGACGAGCGAACTGATGCCGGCCAGCTTGACCGACACCCGTGGCGCTTCGTCGCGCACAGCGGGAATGTACAGGCGTTGCGGGCGATCGCTGAGCACGCCATCGGCGTCGAGCAACGTCAATTCGATCGCCACGCTTCCGCTCAGCGTCATCTGCGGCAGCGTAAAACTCTCGCTCGCGTCGCTGGTGTCGAGCGTCGTCGACTCTTGCGACTGCGGATCATAAATCGTGACCTGGCGCAGCGGCTTGTTCGCCTGGCAGTGAATGGTCAGCTCGGTGCCGATCGGAAGTTGCGTGGCCGCGGTCAGCGGTTCGGTGCGCGGCAGCCATTGGGCCAGTGCCTCGTCGACCATGTAGCTAGGAAACCGACAGGCGACTTCGGTGCCGATCAGCACGGGGCTGTCGACCACTTCCAGGTGAAAGTCACGCAGCCGATGGTCATAGCCCATCACATCGAAACGCAAATCGGCTAGCAAGCCTTGGAACGGTTTGCCTTCCAAGGCGTATTGCTGATAACCCTCTTTGAGGCGGCCGACCTTTTTCATTTGGACGTTGCCGCGATCGCCATCGGCGGTGCGATAGTAGATCGTGCAATGGTCGGGAATACGCTTGTGAGAAGCAGCACGCACGCGCAGTACGACATTCGCCCCGCGACCGACCTTGAGCGCGCGATCATCGGTAAAGGTCAATTCTTGCGTGGTGGCGGCGCGTCCTTCACTGACCGGAGTGTGATGGATCTCGATGCCAACAACTTCAATCTCGGCGCTACGCGGCCAGGGTGTGTCCGACAGCAAGTACAACCGCTGGCCAGCGAGGCTCGCGGCGCTGGTGTTCAGAGCCAGAAAGACGAGGATCGAGGCCGCCATCACAATTGCGATCGCGATCTTGCGTCGTAGCGGGCGATAGTTGAAGACGCGACTAATGGCGACTTCGTCGACGAGCGCGCGAGCATCGCGGTGTGTATGCGCGAGCATTTCGGCGTTCAGCCCGCTAGTAGCGCCGCTGCCACCTGCCAGTTCGACCGCTGTCACCAGGCTATCGTGAAAGGCGTCGAACTTGCGCTCGAGCAGCACGGCCAGGCTGCGATCACTGATCGGGACGAACGCCCGCTGCAGCAGGTAGCGAAACAGCAGCCAACCCAGGCCGCCAGCGATGCCGGCTAGCAACACGCCACGCGCGGCGCGCGGCATTTCGCTCGCCCACACCAGCACGGGAAAATAGTCGAGCGCCAAGGCGAGCCAAAACGTCAGCCCCAGCCAAATCACCACCAGCGACAGCGCTTCCAGGCAAATATAGACACGGATACGACGCCGCAGCTCGGACAGGGCCGATCGGATGCTCGGGGCGAGTTCCGTGCTGGGACTGGTAGTAGCCATAAGTGTCTAAAATTATACCACTTGCGAAGTGGACGAGTCGAACCGTTCGGCGGTCTGCCAAGGATGTTGCGATGCTAGAAACCAGTCGGCTGGTCGTTACGCCAGCTTGCTTAACCTGCGCGTCAGCCACTCCACACTGAGAAGTCCCACGATCAGCCCCATGAGCCACGTCATCAGCCGACGATCGAAGTCGCGATCTGGCGTGCCGGGAATAATCGTCAATTGATCCTGCGGTTCGATCAGTCTGGCGAGCGGTGGTCGGCCGCGTCCGCTGGTGGCGTCGTCAAAGCCGATGTAATACTCGCCGTCGGTCTTGGCGGTGATCTCATTTAGCAAGGCGTCGTTACGCTGCGGGCGTTCGATCTCGCGCTTCGGTGCATCGACCCGCACCTGCCGCGAAAGCAGTTCGTCGATGGAATCGGGAATCCGCAGTTCCAGCCGATAGTCGCCGAGTTGTGTGGTCGTGAACTGCGCCGCATACGTGCCGGGGCGAGCCGCTTCGGCCACGCGCGTCAGTTCCCACGCCTTGCGCTGGCCATCCGGCATCACCAGTGTCACAGGCACGGTGGGAAGCGCAAGTGGCTGACGCTGCGCATCGGTGAGGATAGCTTGCACGATGACGGGCTCGCCAAGCAGACAGCGTTCCTTATCGACCAGCAGCGTGCCGCGCGACGAGTCTTGCATGAGTCGCCCTTGCGACACCCAGCGCAGTAGCTTCGTGTAATAGGTCTCGAAATAGCTCTCGTCGACGGCGCGCAGCCGCCACATTTCGCCACTCGCTTGAAAGAACACGCGACCCGCGCCATAGAAATGGCCAGCCATGTAGATCGGAAGTTCGTTGTCGATCGAGGTGTCGGGATCGGCGAATCGCGCGAACACCTTCGCGCCAGGCTTGGGATCTTTGACGGCAAAGTAACCAAACACGCCATCGAACGATTGCCACGCGGCCTCGCTGGCGATCGCATCGTCTTCGAGCCAGAGGAACTCGGCCTCTTGGCCTTCACGCGTGAACTGCAGCGGCCACGCGGCCTCGCCGCCGGTGCGTCCCAGGTTCAACGCCGCCGATGTCGAAGTGTAGAATGACACCGGATACAGCGCCTTGATCGTTTCAAACCGCTTATCGCTGCGCCGCCGCCCTGCCCACTGCGCCGTATGCACCGGGCCGGCGATGACGACGAGTCCGCCTGCCTTTTCGGCAACCCAACGTTCGAGCAGTTGCATCTGCACTTCATCGAGTGCTTCCCAGTCGGGATCAAACGCCACGATGCAGTCATAGCTGAATAGATCTTGCTCGGACGAGGGAAACTCAAACAGCAGCTTGTTCGCTTCCTGAGCAACTTCGGGCTTACCGGTCTGCAGGTAGACATCGACGACTGTGTCTTTGTCGCGGTGCAGCTGATTGCGCAAGAAGCGGAACTCGCGCAGAGGGCCGCCTGCCATGAGGAGCACTTTATTCTTGCGATCGACGACTTCAACCGTGACGCTGCGCTGATTGTCACGCGGATCCTGATCCGGCGACCTGGTGCTGACACGCACTTGGTACTGTCGCCGCCCTTGATCGGCCGGGCGCAGTTGAAACGCCACCGGCGTCACATCGCTGTCCTCGCCGAGGCGAAGCGTGCGCTGCTGCGAAACATCTTCGGTCAGCTTCTCGGGGGGCGCGTCGGCATCGCCAGAGAACAGACGAAGCTCCGCTTGCATGCCCGCCAGACCAGAGCCTTGCACAAACGCGGTGAGCGCGAATTCATCGCCTGGATAGACGCGCTGCGGCGCGGTGATATCGACCAGCTTGACGTTCTGCGGCAGCTTGTCGGAGCCGAGGCCAATGGCATACACCGGAATCGCCGCGTCTTGAGCCTCGGTGATAGCGACAGTGGCTTCCACACCGGCATTTTGCCCGCCATCGGTGACGAGCACGATGCCAGCGATCGGACCGCCGCGCTCTTTATCAATAATGGCGCGCACGGCATCGGCCAGGCGAGTTTCTGCTCCGCGCGGGAGTAGTTCCACCGCCCAGTCAATCGTTGGCGCCGAGGTCTCGGGCTCGCCGGTGGTTTCGGTGGTTGTCGATTCTGCTACCAGGTCGGACGACGACGGCGGCTGAAGTCCCACGAGCACTCGCCACGGCACTTCGGGACTACGCAGATTCGCCACCGCAACAAGCACCACGGCGACGATCATCGCCACCATGGCGATCAGTTGCGCCCACGATTCTTGCGCTGCACCACGTGCCGGGCGAAGCATAAACCAATGCACCAAGCCGGCCAGCAGCGCGAGCCCGAGCACGCCTGCGGCGATCATCATCAGCAAGTGCGCTTCGCGAACCGTTTGAAAGTAACTGTCGACGCGGTTCTGCTCGGGGCTGTTCTGTTCGGACTCAGAAGGCAATCGCGGCAATGCGGCGACTTCGGTCGGCTTCGCTCCTTGATCGAAGCGGTAGACGATTACCTCGTGCTTCTGGCGCAATTCTGGCACCAGCGTGCCATCTTTGAGCCCGGCAATGGCCTGCTCGCTACGACTGATCGAAGTTGCCGATGCGGACGGATCGCCGCCGGACAGCCCCATGCTTTGGCTCGTGTCGACCAGCACGATCGCGCGCGAAGGCCTGGTCACCTGGCGGTCGGCGCGTTTCTCGGGCTGCAGAAAGAAGACCAGAATGCCAGCGAAGGCGGTCAGGCGCAGCAGCGTCAGCATCAGACGCTTCGTACGCGAGAGTTCGACGCCATCGCGGCGATACATCCACGCGACATAGCCGATGACAAGCGCGATGATGGCGCCGAGCACCAGCCAATGCCACCACTCGTCCAGCATTGCAATGCGCGCCAGGCGAAACGTCTGCAACGTTTGTTGTGCCAGGATGTGCGGCGTGCCAATCATGTGCGCACCGCCTGGGCAAAAGGATGATAGCTGGCCGAGTAGGCCAGAACCTGTTCCGCCAACAGCAGAACAATTAGCAGCGCCATCAGCGGCAGACTGAAGTTGTTCGCTGCTTCGTGATCCGCGCCCACTTCGTCATCGGCGCGCGAGATGATGACCTTCACCGGTGCGAGCTTCGTCGTCAGATCGGCTGCCGCCACCGTAACCAGGTTGCCTTCACGCGGATCGACATTCAGAGCGGTACGCTGAATGTTGGGCTGGCCTTCCAAGGGACGAATCCAGGTTTCATACACTCCGGCGCGTAGCGTCGAGCCGACGGAAGCATCCTGGCCGTTTCGGCCCAGTGTGGCGCGAAGCAGTGACGACTCTTCCATGGGCTGCGCGATTCGCTCGACCGCAGTGCGGCTGCCAGGCTTTGCGCCCGGCGTGACAAAAGTGATTTCGGGACGATCTTTGGCCGGATCAAGCGTCGCTTCCAAGGTAGCGCCGACAAGTTGCTCACGATCGCTTTGCGGCGGTCGCGCCAAATACGATTGCAGCTTTAAAGCCAAAACCACGAACGTGGGATCATTCGCCCAGCCGTTCCAGTCAGGAGCGGCCGTCGTCAAGAAAGTGACCACGCGGCCGGAGCCAAACGTCTGTTCAATGGCGAGCGGCTCGTGATTTCGCAATGTCGCAATCACGCGTGCGTGATTGTTCGTCCCTGGCTTCCAACCGGGTTGCACACGCAAGTACTGCTCAATATTCACCAGGCGGATCAGCGGATTCTGTTCGTCTAACAGAGGCGCAAAGATGGGATGACGTTCGGCCTCGATATCGGGTTTATTCTCGAGCGGATCGGGAAGCAACTCATCCTGACGCGCGAGCGGCGCAGGAAGCAGGCCTTGTCCGCCTTTGTGCAGCGTGGCATTCCACGAGGCGATGTTGACGTTCGGACCGACGAAGATTCCGAGCCCTCCGCCTTGAGTGACATACGCTTCCAGGTTGGCAACGGCCGCGCCTTCGAGCTTGGGCACATCCAACAAATAGATCGTGCGATACTTGTTTAGCCGCGCGGGATCGACGTCACGCAAAAACTCGGGCGGATGTACTTCCGGCCGCACGCCTGTGTTGGCTCGCTGCCCCGGCATGAATGCACTGGTCAGGTAAAACGCATTGCGTTGGCGTGGATGACCGTCGATGACGAGCACCGGTTCACCTTCGGGAAAATCAATCACGCACCAGCGGCGGTTGTCGGCCGCGACCGGATCGTCCGGCAGGGTTGCTTCGACCACGTGCTGGCCAGCGGCCGGGAAAAAGACCTGCACACGCTGCGTCGCCGTTTCGCCTGGGGCGATTTCGTCGAAAAGCACGACCGGCAAATCGTCACTTTGCCCGGCGTTTTGCTCAGGCGAAGCAGTATTCAGCTGAGCCGGATCAAAGAACGTCGTGCGAACCTTGACTTGCACGCGTTTGGCGACGCTGCTGCCATGATTGCGCACCATAACATTGACGAAGAGCGGGACGCCTGCGGCGCGGGTGTCGCTGGTGGGCGCGAGCGACTCGATGCCGAGGTTCGGTTGCTCGCTGCGCACGCAGTTGACCAGCTTTAGCTCGGCGCCTTGATTGGCGAGCTCGCCTAATGCGGTTTTGATCTCTTGGGGCGTCGTCCAGTCGAGCGCGCGAAAATCGCTGACCACATAGACGATGTTTTGGTCTTCGGATGCTGCGCCGACTAATTGCTGCGCGAGCTGTAGCG
>JAEZGD010000491.1 GCA_023417165.1 Planctomycetota bacterium | reverse complement strand
GCGTGCGCTGCGTGACGCTGTTTCATACCGATTGGGATCATCATGGCGGCGGCGAGAACCTCGAAGCCAATCTCGACATGATCTGCAAGCAAACCGATCAGCCCAGCAGCGCGCTGGTGCAAGATCTCGCCCGGCGTGGCATGCTCGATGAGACGCTGGTCGTCTGGGGTGGCGAATTCGGCCGCACGCCGATGGGCGAAGTCCGTGCTACCGTCGGCCGCGATCATCACATCGAAGCCTACGCGCTCTGGCTCGCTGGCGGCGGCATTCGCGGCGGGCAAACGCTCGGCTCGACCGACGAACTCGGCTTCTACGCCGCCGAGGACGCCGAGCGCATCCACGTGCATGACCTGCACGCCACCACGCTGCACTTGCTCGGGCTCGATCACACCAAGCTGACCTACAAGTACCAAGGCCGCAATTTCCGCATCACCGATGTCGGCGGCCATGTCGTGAAACGCCTGCTGGCGTAGAAGCAAAGGGGCGAGTGATTAGGGGCGAGGAATTCGAGGCATCCGAGAACAGATTGGGCAGCATGGCGCGGACGATTGCACTGGGTGATATTCATGGCTGTTCGGCGGCATTGGCAGCGGTGATCGAAGCAGTGAACCCACAGCCAGATGACACGATCATCGCGCTGGGCGACTATATCGATCGCGGTCCAGATAGCCGCGGCGTGGTCGAGCAGTTGCTTGCGCTCAGCGAGCGTTGCCAGTTCATTCCGCTGCTGGGCAATCACGAAAGTCTGCTGCTGGCCGTGCGTCAGTCGGACCGGCAGGAAGAAGCTTTCGATTTTTGGGTGACGGGCTGCGGTGGTGATGCAACGCTCGACAGCTACGGCGGGCGGCTCGAACGCATTCCGGCGGCGCACTGGAACTTCTTCGACAGTCTGCGGCGCTATCACGAAATCGACACCCATCTGTTCCTGCATGCCAACTATCTGCCGCATGTCCCGCTGCCCGACCAGCCCGACGAAGTGCTGCTGTGGTCGCATCTGTTCAAGACGCCCGCGCCGCATGTCTCTGGCAAAACGGCCATCGTCGGCCACACGCCGCAGCCCACCGGCCAAATCCTCGACGCCGGGCATTTGGTCTGCATCGACACCTGGTGCTTCGGCCAAGGCTGTCTGACCGCGTACGACGTCCACACGCGCGAAATCTGGCAAGCGGATAAGGAAGGCAGGCGATGTCGAACTCCCAGGACCTTGAATCGCTAGTCACCCGCGTCGCGCGGCCTCCCAAACGCCGCACATGGCAGGTTTCGCTGCGGTGGCTGCTCATCGTCATGGCGCTGTGTGCCGCCTACTTCGGCGGTCGATCCTCGCGTCACCAGGAATTGCTCGAACTAAAACGCCAACAGCAGCAAGCCGCCAAACAACTGGCGATCAGCGAAGAACGCCTCAAGCAGGCCGAAAAGCTGCAGAAGCTGCATCGGGCCGAAATAGAACAATTCCAAGAGCAGGCCGCAGGGGAACTGCGCTACGTTCGCGAACAGGTACGCAAGGAACTCATCGCCGAGGCGATTGCCGCCCAGCAAGAACAATCCGCACATGAGCAGCGCATGGCGGACGAACGACGAAAACTGCGGATCAAGGATTAGCCGCCGCTACTTCGCCGCTTCCCACACCGGCCCGGCGGCTTGCACCTCGGCATATTTCTTCAGAAGTTGCTCGCGCAGCCGGGCGAGTTGCTCAGGCTCTTTAGCGGCCAGGTCGTGCTGCTGCGAAAGATCGGCGCGCAGGTTATAGAGTTCGAACTCGACAAGCTGCGCCTTCTTGCTGGCGGCGAGCGTTTGCGGCGTACCGGCTTTCCACTTGCCGAGGATCATCCAATCCCCCTCGCGCAGCGCCGCGCGCGGCGCACCCAAGGCGTGGATATAGTGCCAATACAAAGGCGTGGTTCGCTGCACCTTCGCTTCGCCGCGCAGCAGTGATGCGAAGCTCGCACCATCCAGCACGCGGTCACGCGGCGGCGCGATGCCAGCCAGTTCGCAAAATGTTGGTAGCAAATCGACGTTGCTCACCGGCTCGTCGATCGTCTGGCTGCCATGCTTCGCCGCCGGCCAACGCACGATGCCAGGCACGCGAATGCCCCCTTCATATAGCCACAATTTCATCGCCCGCAGGTCGCCTGGCGAACCGTGCGAGCGCGCGGCGTTCGGGTAACGCTTGAGTGTTTCGGGACCATTGTCGGAAGTAAACAGCACGAGCGTGTTCTCGGCCAGCTTCAGCTCGTTGAGCTTCGCCAGCAGTCGCCCGACCGCGCGGTCCATGTTGGTGATGTTGGCGTGATGCTCGGCCTTCTCGCGCGGCGAGACATCGCTGTAGCTTTCGACCAGGTCCGGCGGCGAAGCGATCGGTTCGTGCGGCTCATGAAAGCAGACGAACTGAAAGAACGGCTCCTTGGCATCTTTGCCGCTTTCGAGCCAGCGAATCGCTTCGTCGACCACCAACTGGCACGCGTAACCTTCCTGCGGCCCAACGCGTTTGCCGTTACGGACGAAGTTGCGAGGGTTGTGATGCGATGGCCCGGCGTTGTTCTGCGTGCTCATCCAGTGGTCGAAACCATGCTCGCCAGGCTGCGGCTGCTCTGGCTGGTTGAACTTGCCGTTCAGGTGCCACTTGCCGACGTGACAGGTGCGATAGCCCGCCTGCTTCAGCAGCGTCGCGACGGAGATTTCGTCCTTGGTCAGATGCATCGGGTGATTGTTGGGAATCCAATCATAAATGCCAATTCGCGTCGGCGTGCGGCCCGTCATCAGGCCAGCGCGCGATGCCGAACAGACTGGCGCGGACGCATAGCAACTCGTCAGCTTGATCCCCTCGGCGGCCAGCTTGTCGAGATGCGGCGTCTTGATGCGCGGGTGGCCGAAGCAGCCGATGTCGCCATAGCCCAGGTCATCGCACAGAATCACCAAGATGTTCGGCCGCGCCGGAAGCTCCGCCGCCGGCAGCCTATTCGCTGCTACGAGCAACAGCCCCAGCGCGAGCACCAACGGCGTTCCATATCGCAACATCTTGGCCTTCATCTGCAATGTCCTTTCTCGCCACTCGCCACCGACCACTGCTGACTACTTCTTCTTAAACTTCCACGTCTCGGAAGGCGTATAAGCCTTCTTGAACTGTGCGCTGAGCTTCTCGACCACGTCGGGATGCTGCGCGGCGACGTCGTTTTGTTCGCCGATGTCTTTGGTCACATCGAACAGTTGCGGCGGCGTACCATAGGGCTGCTCGACCAGCTTCCAGGTGCCGGAACGCACGGCTTGCGAACCGCCACGCTCGTAGAAGGCCCAGTACAAATAGTCGTGCTGCTGTTGCTTGACGGCCTCGCCGAGCAGCGTCGGCGCGAGCGAAAGGCCGTCGATATCTTGCGGCACGTACTTGGCCGCGCCCGCCACGGCGGCCAGCGTCGGCAGCATGTCTTGATGCGCGCCGATCTGGCCGGTGGTCGAGCCAGCAGCGATGTGCTCCGGCCACCAGGCGACTAGCGGCACACGAATGCCGCCGTCATACAGGTCGCGTTTGCTACCGCGCAGCGGGCCATTGCTGTCGTTCATTTCGTGCTGGTAACCAGCTTCGTTGTGCGGTCCGTTGTCGCTCGTGAACAAGATCAGCGTGTCTTTGGCGATGCCTTGGGCTTCCAACAGAGCGCGCAGGCGGCCGATGTCGCGATCCATATGCGTGATCATGGCGGCGTGGCCTTTGCGCCCGGCCGGCCAGTTCTTCTGGGCGAATTCGCCAAGGTCGGGCACTTCCATCCCTTCCTGCTTGGCTTCGTTATTGGCATGCGGAATCGTCAGCGCCAGATACAGAAAGAACGGCTGGTCTTTCTGCCGCGCGACGAAGTCGAGCGCCTTCTCGACGATCAGATCGTGGCTGTACTGGCGTTTTTCGCTCGCCTTGCCGTCGCCATTGGGACCTTCGTTCGGCACCACGTTGTCGAGCTTGACGCGTTTATCGCCATCCAACAAAAACGTGGGATAGTAGTTATGCGCATGCTGCTGATTAACGTAGCCGTAGAATTCATCGAAGCCTTGCTTCGTCGGGTAGCCGGTCGAGTCTTCCTCGCCGAGCCCCCATTTGCCGAACAGCCCGGTGCGATAGCCCGCCTGCTTCAACACTTCGGCAAGCGTGACATCGTCCGGCCGCAGTGGCAGCCGCGCGTTGCCGCGAATCAAGCAATGCCCGGTGTGATAACCGGTCATCAGCACGCAGCGCGACGGCGCGCACACCGTCGACCCGGCATAGTAGTCGGTGAAACGCATCCCTTCCTTGGCCAACTTGTCGATGTTCGGCGTGGTGAAGCTCTTCTGGCCATAGCACGACAGATCGCCATAGCCCAAATCGTCCGCCATGATCAGCACGATATTCGGCTGCCTTGCGGGACGCTTCGCCTCGTCGGCCGCCAGTACCGAAACCGACACCAGCCAAGCCAGGCCGCAAAGAAAAAACGTGGCGAATCGGTGCAGCCAACGCTGTCGATCTCGGGAACGAATCATGGCAAACTCAAAGCAGGGAACAGCAAACCAGAAAACGCTGACGCAGTATCAACCCTCTGAAAACGCCGGTCAACTGGCGAAGTGGCGCACGTGCTTTCTCATGAGCCATCCCATAACAACCGTGGCACGCTGGGGCGGGTTGATCGTTGTGCTGTTGATGATTGGGGGATGTGCCGTCTCCGTCGTTGATCCTTGGTCGGCGATGTGTTGCCGGATTACGTGCGTTGACGTGCAAACCGGGGCGATCGTCCGCAAAGACTATCTGCTGTGGATCAATGTGCGGACCACGCGAGTAGAAACCGGTGTTAGCCAGGAAATGGCAAGCCTTGTTTCCAATGGCCCGGGGCAGCAAGCGCGACTAAGAACCGTACGGCGATTGTCGCCTTGGATCCATCATTCTCCGTCGTACAAGTTCGGTGCCGCAGAGCTTCAGCTTTCCTTGCTGGAAGATCTATGGAGTTACGGACGATTCACGGCATCGGCGCGCGTAGAGTCGGCAAAGTGCCTCTTAGCCGCTTGGCAAGACTCTGACGATCTTAAGGCCGCGGACGAGTTCCTAAAGCGGTTAGCGCAAACAACGTACGCCATCGAGGAAGCTGGCAAACAAGTCTCCGAGGCCGACGTGCCGAACTGCAGCGGCTGACCTCGCGATACCGAATTTTGCTTCGCGCGAGGGTGCTTCACTCCCCTCTCAAGAGGCGTTTTGTTGGATTCGGATTCTGCCTCTTGCTGGCCGTCGCGCCGACGGCTAAGCTATTGAGACACACTCTCATTAGCTGTCCGGCAAGCCTCACCTTGTCCTTTCCCGCCAGTCACACAGCTTCCCTCCGCCACGTTTGGTATCCCATGTGCGACAGCAGGCAAATCCCGCCCCTGGCTTTAAGAAACCGCTTGTTTTCCAGGCAATTTGCGAGGTCTTGCCAGTTGGCGAATGGGCACAAATGCAATTTCATTGCGACGGAGAGCCACGTTTCAATTACGAATCGGTAAGCCTTGCGGCGAGAGCCAGTCGTCCTTGGAGCCGCCAGAGCAGGCAGCGGGCGAACGCGGCGGTCGCCGAGCGAGCACTACACGGCAACATTCTAACGAACACTTGAGCGTCTCCGGCGCTGGTCCCATCGTCACGGTGTCCTTTGTCTGCTAACGAACCTCTTGAGCTTGCCCGGAGCGCCGATTTGAAGCCAGCGCCTGCGCGTTCGACGCCGCAGGAACGTCAGGCGAAGGCCCGCCGCGCGTATTGGATGAAGACCATGATCCAGTGGCACTGGATCAGCTCGGCCATCTGCTTAATCGGGATGCTGCTGTTCACCATCACTGGGATCACACTCAACCACGCCGACGAGATCGCCGCGGAACCGAAGGTCGTCACCGGTACCGCCGAATTGCCCGCCGACCTGCTCAAGCTGCTCAACGAACAGAGCCCCGAGGAAACCGGGCCGCTGCCTGCCGAATCGGCGCGGTGGCTGAGCCAGCAATTTTCGACGCCCATTAGCAGCCGCGCGGCGGAATGGAACAGCAGCGAAGTCTATCTCTCGATGCCTGGCCCAGGCGTGGATGCGTGGCTCTCAATCGATCGCGAGAGCGGCGAGGTGGAGTTCGAGCGCACCAATCGCGGCTGGATCGCTTACTTCAACGACCTGCACAAAGGGCGGAACACTGGCACCGTTTGGAAGTGGTTCATCGACGTGTTCGCGGTGGGCACGCTGCTGTTTTGCTTCACCGGACTCGCGCTGTTGTATCTGCACGGTCGCCACCGCGCCATGACTTGGCCGATGGTGGCGATTGGCCTGGCGATTCCTGCACTGATCGCCATGTTGATGGCTCACTTTCCTTAAATCCAACTTCGAAGACGCCGCGTCATTCTCGCCGGGAGTGTTTGCTTATGGTTCGCATGAAGATTCTGGCTCTGCTGGCAATGGCCTGGGCCGCACTATCAACGGCCGGGCTGAAAGCTGAAGAACTGAAAATGGCAGGGCCACAGCTGGAGCTGACGGTCGAGATTCCGCTTCTGAAGGTCGCGGAGTATCACCGCCCTTACGTGGCGATCTGGATCCAAGGCGAGAAGCCCGAAGACCTGTTGAACCTGGCCGCCTGGTATCAGCTCAAGAATCCGACCGACGACTCGGGCCACAAGTGGCTGCCTGACTTGCGCACGTGGTGGCGGCGCACTGGTCGCGGCCTGGAGTTTCCCGTCGATGCGGTGTCGGCTCCGACCCGTCCCGTCGGCGATCACACGCTGAACATCGGCAAGGATCGGCTCGCTTCGCTCAAGCCTGGCAAGTACACGCTGTTTGTCGAAGCGGTGCGCGAAGTTGGCGGCCGCGAGCTGCTGGAAATTCCCTTCGAGTGGCCCAGCCAGAAGGAAACCAAACATCAAGTCACTGGCAAGAAAGAACTCGGCGTAATCACGCTGATCGTAAAGCCGTAAACCAGTCCCGCTACGAACCTTGCAAGACAACCTGTCACGCTATCTCATTTCAGGAGTGCTTCGATGCGTATTGTTCTCTCCACGTTAGCTTTAGTGCTCGCTTTTCCGCTCGTCGCCCAAGCGCACAAGGCGTGGCTGCTCCCTTCGCAGACCACGTTCTCGGGCAACGATTCGCTGGTGACCGTCGATGCGGCCATCTCGAACGATCTGTTCTACTTCAACCATCACGCCATGGCCCTCGATAACCTCGAGGTGACCGGTCCCGACGGCAAGGCGATCGAAGCCGAGAACAAAGCCAAGCTGCGTTATCGCAGCGTGTTCGATGTCGCGCTGCCGCAGCAAGGCACCTACCGCATCGCCGTTCGCAACGGCGGCTTGTTTGCCAGCTGGGAACAAGACGGCGAACGTCAACGCTTCCGCGGTACGGCCGAAGACTTCAAGACGAAGGTTCCTGCCAACGCTCAGAACCTGACGGTGTCGGAAAGCATTGGCCGGAACGAAACGTTCGTTACCAACGGCGCTCCGACGAAGAAGGCGCTCGAGCCGAGCAACAAGGGGATCGAGCTGGTGCCGATCACGCACCCGAACGATCTGTACGCCGGCGGCGAAGGTCGCTTCCGCTTCCTGATCGACGGCAAGCCTGC
>JAEZGD010000488.1 GCA_023417165.1 Planctomycetota bacterium | reverse complement strand
AATGAGCGCCCAGGCGAGGTCTTGGAGGCCGATGAGTCGCTTGTTCTTGAGCTGTTCCTCGCTGCGAGCGACGTCGGCTTGGAGCTTGGCCAGTTCGCCATCGAGTGATCGATAGTGGTCGCTGAGTTGCTTGGCTTCCTCAGGCGAACGCTGATCGGCGGCCTTGCGCAGAATGGCCAGAATGGCGTCGGGCAGTTTCTTCGTGCCGAAGGGACGCGGCGACGTGGTGACCGAGATGCGGAACTTGCCGAGCAGATGCTGGCCGTCGGCGAATTGCTGCAGCATCGTGATGGTGAGAGTCGAGCCGCCGTCATGGGCGATGTCGGACTTCGTTTCGAAGGTGGCGGTGTGCGGCACGCCAAACTTCGGCGAGACCGCCCAGCCGGTGCCGGGATTGCCGTCGATCGCGCCTGGCACGTCCCAGCCTTGCTGACTGAACGTGGCGGCTGCATTGGCCAGCTCGATCTTGGTCGCCTGCGCGGCATCGCTCTTGGGCGCAGCGGCGAGCGTCAATTCGTTGATGACGAAGTTGCCGTTCTGCGCGCGGCCGGGACCCTTGGCCGGTAACGCATCGTCGGGTAGCGCTTCGAGCCGCAGGCCGGTGATCGCCTTGGCGTCGGTGTGCAGTGTGATGGTGTACGTGTCTTTGGCTCGGTTGCCTTCGACCACCACCGACTTGTCATCGAGCTTCTTGATCGTCGCGCCGACTTCGCTCTTGAAGTCGACGACGTCGAGCGGCGTCCACACCGTTTCAGCCGCCGCGTGCTTTTCCCACTCGGCTTGCTTGGCGGGCAGCGTCTTTTCGTAGTCCGCCAGGCGGGCGACGATCTGCGGATGATCCTCGCCTGCGACGTCGAGCGCTTCGACGCCGAGTTGCAATTCCTCGGCGGTCGGCAAGCGACCCAGGAACCGCAGGAACATCTCTTCAATCGCCTTTTGGTCGTTGGGCTCGTTGCGGAAGAGTTGCACGAGGGCGTTGTTGGGATCGTTGATGGCGTCGGCGACCGTGGGACCGTTGACCAGCTTCATGATCGGACCGAGCACCATGCCGCTGCTGCGCTCGCACTCGCACGAGCTTTCGCGCACTGGACGGCCGAAGTCTTCGAGGAACGGCAGGCTGACGCCGGCGTCAGGCAGTTCGGCCGCGCGAAAACCGGCCGGCACGCCAGGAATCCGTGGCGTTGCGCCGGTCGCCAGGTGAATGGCGTCGAACAAGGTTTCGGCCGGCAAACGCCGCGGCAGCGCGCGGCTGTAATTTAATTCGTCGTCTTCGTTCCAAGCGTTGGCGACGACCGAATGCTGATAGACGCGCGACTTGCAAATCGTCTTCAGGATATGCTGCTGATCGAAGCCGTGCTCGATGAAGTCTTTGGTCAGCGCGTCGAGCAATGCGGGATTGCTCGGCGGGTTGCCGGCGCGAATGTCGTCGATCGGTTCGATGATGCCAGGGCCGAACAAATAGCCCCACAAGCGATTCACATAGCTCTTAGCGAAGTACTGGTTATCCTTCGAGGTCATCCAGCGCGCGAGTTGCTCGCGCCGCGGCGCGCTGTCGGCGGCCAGATCGGCATGGGCGTACGGAAACTGCGGCGCGACCACTTGGCCGGTGCGATCGTGCTTCACATCGCCGCTGCCAGAGTCATAAATCACTTCCACCAGCGGCACCGCCCCTTCCACGGCCGAGCCACCGATCTTTTGCCCGGCGTAGGCGGGATCTTCTTTGCGGCTGACCTGGGCAAAGTACTGCGACAGCGTGTAGTACTGGTCCTGCGTCCAACGCTCGAACGGATGATCGTGGCACTTGTTGCAGTTGAAACGCACCGCCAGGAACAAGTGCGTGGTGTTCTCCATCTGGTTGGCCGGATCGCGCTGCGCCTTCCAATAGGCGGCGGGCGGGTTCTCGACGTTCGACCCGCTGGCGGTCAGCACTTCGTAAGCGAACTGGTCGTACGGCTGGTTGGTGCTGATGGCGTCTTTGATCCAGTTCCGCAGCGCGATCGAACCTTCTTCGCCGAGGAACTTGCGATTCACTTGCAGCAAATCGGCCCACTTGTTGGTCCAGTGTTCGACATAGGCGCGGCTGCCGACGAGTTGATCGACGAGCGCATCGCGTTTGACTTGGGTGGGACGCTCGTCCGCCAAGAAGGCGCGCACGGCATCGCTCGTCGGCGGCAAGCCGGTCAGGTCGGTGGTCACGCGGCGAATGAATTCGGCATCGGTGCAGACGTCGCTCGGCAGAATCTTCACGCGCTCGAGCTTCTGATAGACCAGCTCATCGATGTAGTTGTTGGTCGGCGGCTGTTGCCAGGCGAAGCCGCTGCGATCCCCCATCACAATCAGCGTGGTGGCGGCATAGGCACCTTCGTAACGCACCAGCACCGGCGCTTCGCCGCGACGGAGCATGGTGACGATGCCGCTGGTATCGGCGGAAAGGACTTCGATATTGCCGCTTTCGATGAAGGCTTCGCGGGTGACGTCGCGGGTGGTGCCATCGGAATAGGTGGCGGTGACGGTGATCTGCTGCTTCATGCCGGCGCGCGGCACGATGGGGTCTTGCGGGGCGATGGCAATCGAGACGACGCGCGGCGCGTCGAGATCGAGCTTCACGCCGCCGGCGATCCACTGGCGCAGCAGTTCGTAATAGGGTGAATCGACCTCGGTGCGGACGCCGCCGACGTGCGGAATGCTGCCGGTCGCCTTGAGTAGCATCAGGCTTTGGTCGGGTGCGACGCGGTTGAATCGCCTGCCGCCAATGTCATCGGTCAGCGCGCGATGATCGTAAATCGGATCGTAGCCGCGCAGGCTGAGCTTGAAGCCCGCCTTGCCGTCTTTCGCACCATGGCAAGTTCCTGCATTGCAACTGAGCTTCGACAGCACCGGCTGCACGTCACGCGCGAAGCTGGGCTGCGTGGTCGTGGCGGAGCCGCGGACCTTGACGCCAATCGTGACGCTGTGCCCCGCGTAGCTGAACGTGAGTTGTTCTTCGCCATCGGCGAGCGCTTCCAAGCGGCGCAGCGGCGTGACGCGCACTTGGGTGGCGGGCTGCGACAGCGTGGCGATGCGCGTCAGATCGACTTGCTCGCCAGTCTTCAGCGTGCCGGTGATGAGGAGTTGGCGATAGTCGAACTTGTGCGTTAGCTCGACGCTCGTCGGCTGCGCGGTGATCGATACCACCTCCAGCCCTTCCGGCAGCGTCTCGGGCGCGGTTTCTTCGCCGCGCAACGTCGCCGACATCAACGCCAGAATCACCGGCAGCGACAAGATCCAACACAGGATGCATAGCGGTCGTCGAAGGTTCATGGCGTTATCCTGGCCGCCGTGCGGCGAGTTGATCGCTAATGAGGCTTGTCTTCCCTACCCACTAACCACTCTTCACTGCCCACTCACATCCACGGGCACAAAGCTGTTCACGATTTGTCCACTAACATTCAGCAAGCGGACGGTGCCATCGAAGCCGGCGACGGCGACCGTTTGGCCGTCGGGTCGCCAGGTGATCGTGAACAGACCGCTGGCGGGAACCGGAACGTGGGCCAGTTGCTTGGCGTCGTCGGTCTGGGCGATCATCACGGTGCCCTGGCCATCGAGGCTACTGCACGCGGCAAGCTGACTGCCATCGGCGCTGAAGGCGATGTTCATCACGCGTCCTGGCAGGCTGGGATAGGCACGAATCAAGTTGAAGTCGTCGCCAATCTGCCGGGCTTTGTCGCGATACATCTTATAGAGCTTCACCGAGCCGTCGCTGCCGGCGGCCAGCACTTCGTCTTTGGTCGGATGCCGCTCGACCGCGTTCAAGCCACCCTTGAGCGCGCCAGGCGTAATGCTGGTGATGTTGTCGACGAACCGTTGCGTGGCGACTTCGTGCAGCTTCATCGACATATCGCGGCTGACCGTCACC